>CAIUZX010000159.1 GCA_903903715.1 uncultured Caulobacterales bacterium | reverse complement strand
GTTTCCAACGCTCGCTGAAGCCGAGGCGACGGGCGCCGGGATCGCCACGGTGCTCAATCTGAAGGGCGCGGACGCCACGGCGGCGGAGCTGCGCGGCCTTTCGGGCGAGGCGCTGATCGTCGCGCAGGAACATATGGAGCTCGGCCCCATCGTTGACGGACGCCTTCTTCCCAGGCGTCCTGCGGACGCGTTGGCTGCAGGTGCGGCGCTCGGCGTCCCGGTCCTTATCGGCTCGAACTCCGATGAAGGCTCGGTCAACGGCGGCAAGGCGGAAGGGGCTTTGAAGCTCGCCCCCGCCGATCTGGTGACCGCGGCGCGCGCGCACTACGGACTCTCCGCCGACAAGGATGCGCTGCTGGCGCGCAAGCTCTGGGGTGACTGGACCTTTACAGCGCCGACCCGCTGGGCCGCGCGGACGCTCGCCGCCCATGGCTCGATGGTCTGGCGCTACCGCTTCGACTATGTACCCGAGCGGCTGCGCACGACCCTGACCGGCGTGCCGCACGGCTATGAAGTGCCGTTCGTGTTCGACAGCCTGTGGAAGGTGCCGCTCTACTCGGCGCTGCTGACGGCGCAGGACAAGCAAGCCATCACCTTCACCCATTCCTGCTGGGTCAGCTTCGCCAAGACCGGAACACCGGCCTGTGCGAGCGGTCCCGCCTGGACCCCGGTGACGAAGGACAACGATGTGGTCATGGACATCACCGCGACGCCGACTCTGAAAACCGACCTCGACAAGCCGCTCCTCGACCGGATCGAGAAGGGGGTGATCGCGACTGGTCGCCTGAAGCCATAAGGGGGCGGCGGATAGGGCGAGCCAAAGGTTTTCTCTATCCAATGCACAAAAAGAAACGATTGGCCCTTTTCGCCTGAGAGGGGGTAGAGAGAGTGCGCGGCGCGGCCTGGCACTCCAGGTCGGCGCCGGACGCATCCATCCGGAGACATTCATGAGCCTCGCCAACAGCAAGACCCTGGACAACCTGAAAGCCGCTTTCG
Organism: uncultured Caulobacterales bacterium; assembly: GCA_903903715.1. Taxonomy (GTDB): domain Bacteria; phylum Pseudomonadota; class Alphaproteobacteria; order Caulobacterales; family Caulobacteraceae; genus CAIMFV01. The sequence goes on along the minus strand of CAIUZX010000159.1, from coordinate 641 downwards.
CCGGCGAAAGCCAGGCGAACCGCCGCTATCTGTACTTCGCGCAGAAGGCCGACGTGGAAGGCTACAACGACGTCGCCGCCGTGTTCCGCTCGACCGCGGAAGGCGAAACCGGCCACGCCCACGGCCACCTCGAGTTCATGGAAGCCGTCGGCGACCCGGCGACGGGCCTGCCCATCGGCGGCACCGAGAACAACCTGAAGGCCTCCATCGCCGGCGAAACCCACGAGTACACCGACATGTACCCGGGCATGGCCAAGACCGCCCGCGAAGAAGGCTTCGACGAGATCGCTGACTGGTTCGAAACCCTGGCCAAGGCTGAAAAGTCCCACGCCGGCCGCTTCCAGCGCGCCCTCGACACCCTGGGCTAAGGCTCAGGGGATGACCGGACCGGGCGGCGCGGTGCGTCGTCCGGTTTGGGCCTCTACAGAATATTCCGCTTCATTTTCCGCACGTTGATCGAAACGAGGGTCCGGTGACAGACACCCCGAAAGCCGCCGCGCGCGAGGGCAGCCTCGACGCCCCCTTCCGCCATCCGATCGACTGGCGGGACCCTGCCTATTACGATCTGGCCGCCGTCGAGAAGGAGATGGAGCGTCAGTTCGACATCTGCCACACCTGCCGTCGCTGCTTCAACCTCTGCG
>CAIUZX010000158.1 GCA_903903715.1 uncultured Caulobacterales bacterium | reverse complement strand
GTGGTACTTTGACGAGCTCTACGACTTCGTTTTCGTGAAGGGCGCCAAGGCTTTGGGCGACCTCTTCTGGAAGGGCGGAGACCAGAAGATCATCGACGGTCTCGGTCCCAACGGCTTCGCGTGGCTGGCCGGGTTCGCGGGTCGCCAACTGGGAAGGATCCAGTCGGGTTATGTTTATCACTACGCATTCGTGATGTTGCTGGGTGTGGCGGGGCTCCTGTCCTACGCACTCATGGTGTTTGCGCGGTAAGGGGCCGAAATGTCGCACATTCTGACCCTCACGACCTTCGCGCCGACCATCGGCGCGCTCGCCATCCTCCTGCTGCGCTTTGCGGCAGGGAAGGGCGGGGAAGAAGCGGCCGGCAAGGGCGCGCTCTGGGTGGCGCTCGCCACGACATTGGCGACCTTCGCGCTGTCCGTGGTGATGATCGCTGACTTTGACACGCGTCTGACCGGGTTCCAGTTCGTCGAAGACCAGGCGTGGTTCTCGGTGGTGCATTACGCCATGGGCGTCGATGGCATTTCCGCACCGTTTGTCCTTTTGACGACATTCTTGATGCCGATCTGCATCCTGGCCTCCTGGTCCAGCATCAAGACGCGTCTGGTTGAGTACCTGATCGCGTTCCTGATGCTGGAGACCCTGATGATCGGGGTGTTCACGGCGCTGGATTTGGTGTTGTTCTACGTCTTCTTCGAGTTCGGCCTGATCCCGATGTTCCTGATCATCGGCGTTTGGGGCGGCAAGAACCGGGTCTACGCGGCCTACAAGTTCTTCCTCTACACGCTGCTGGGCTCAGTCCTGATGCTGGCGGCGATCCTCGCCATGACCACTATCGCGGGCACGACGTCGATCCCGGCGCTGATGCAGACCCATTTCGCGCCGCTCGCTCAGACATTGTTCTTCTTGGCCTTCTTCGCGTCATTCGCGGTGAAGATGCCGATGTGGCCGGTGCACACCTGGCTCCCGGATGCGCACGTCGAGGCGCCGACAGCCGGCTCCGTGATCCTGGCGGGCGTGCTCCTGAAGATGGGCGGCTACGGCTTCCTGCGCTTCAGCCTGCCGATGTTCCCTCAGGCGTCAATGACCTTCACGCCGCTGATCTTCGCCCTGTCGGCCATCGCGATCGTCTACACGTCGCTCGTCGCCTTCCGGCAGACGGACATGAAGAAGCTGATCGCCTATTCCTCCGTCGCACACATGGGCTTTGTGACCATGGGCATCTTTGCAGGGACCCTACAGGGGGCGCAGGGGGCGGTGTTCCAGATGCTGAGCCATGGTGTGATCTCCGGGGCCTTGTTCCTCTGCGTCGGCGTCATCTATGACCGCATGCACACTCGGGAAATCGCCTTCTATGGCGGCCTCGCGGATCTTATGCCCTGGTACGCGGCGACGTTTCTTTTGTTCACCATGGGCAATGTGGGTCTACCGGGCACAAGCGGTTTTGTCGGCGAGATCCTGACCATGACCGGCGTGTACGGCTCTCCGAGCTCTGCCGGGACCTGGACGGCGTTCGTGTCGGCGTCCGGCGTTATCCTGTCCGCAGTCTATGCGCTCAGCCTTTACCGTCGCGTCATGTTTGGAACGGTCACCAATCCGAAGCTGGTGGGCATTCTGGACCTGGACGTCCGTGAAGTTGCGATCTTCACGCCGCTGGTCGTCAGCGCCCTGGTGCTGGGCGTGCAACCACATCTGATTTTCAATTTTACCGACGCCTCGGTCGCCCATCTGGTGACCACGTGGCGTGCGGCCGTCGGCGGCTGAGGGAGTTCTTCTCATGGGTCTTGACGGCCTCATTCCAATTGCAACGCCGGAAATCATCCTGGCGTCGTCCGCTTTGGGCCTGCTGGTTCTCGGCGCTTTCGCCGGCAAGGCAGGGCGTTTGATGGTCAGCTGGGGCGCCATCGCGGCGCTATGTTGGGCTGCTGACGCAGCTGCGACCGGACCTGAGGGCGTGGCGTTCAGCGGCGCCCTGATCGCCGATGGCGCGTCCGCCTTCGCTAAGGTGGTGATCTATCTTGAGACTGCGGTAGCGATCTATCTGGGTGAGCGCTGGCTCGCCCGTGTTGGCAACCCATCGTTCGAGTACCCCGTGCTGATCGTGTTGGCTGCGCTGGGCATGGGCATGATGGCCTCTGCCGGTGACCTGATTTCCCTCTATATCGGCATCGAGCTGCAGTCGCTGGCGCTCTATGTGCTGTGCGCGTTCCGTCGTGACGATGCGCGCGCCTCGGAAGCCGGGCTGAAGTATTTCGTGCTGGGCGCCCTGTCGTCTGGCCTGCTGCTCTATGGCGCTTCGCTGATCTATGGGTTCTCGGGCTCGACTCACTTCGCCGACATCGGTCGTGCGACGACGGGCGCTGCCGGAACCGGCGTCGTGTTCGGTCTGGTGTTCCTGATCTGCGGCCTGGCGTTCAAGGTCTCCGCCGCGCCGTTCCATATGTGGACGCCGGACGTGTACGAGGGCTCGCCGACGCCGGTCACAGCCCTGCTGGCCGCGGCGCCCAAGATCGCCGCCATGGTGCTGTTCGCACGCGTTCTGACCCAGGCGTTCCCCCACGCGATCACCCAGTGGAGCCAGGTCATCACCGCCATTGCTCTGATCTCGGTGACGGTCGGGGCGCTGGGGGGGCTCGTGCAGAAGAACCTGAAGCGCCTGCTCGCCTATTCCTCGATCGCCAATATCGGCTATGCGCTGCTCGGCCTGGCTTCCGGATCGCAGACGGGATTGCAGGCCATGCTGATGTTCATGACGCTGTACGTCATCGACGTCACAGGCTTCTTCGCGTGCCTCCTCGCCCTGTCGCGCAACGGCAAGCCGATGGAGACGCTCTCGTCTCTGTCCGGCCTGGTTCGTGAGCGGCCGGCCCTGGCGGTCGCGATCACGATCCTTTCCCTGTCCGTGCTCGGCCTTCCGCCCCTGTCGGGCTTCTGGGCCAAGTTCTACGTCTTCAAGGCGGCGGTCTCGACCCATGGGCTCGAGGGCGCGGCGGTCTATGGTCTGGTGATGAGCGTCGCCGCCGCCTTCTATTATCTGCGGGTGATCAAGACCATGTGGTTTGACGCGCCGGAGGGGGCGACAGATGCGCCGCCGTTCGACGCTCGACTGATCGCTTTGGGCGCGGCCGCCTTTTCGTTCCCCCTGGTGATGCCGGCGCTTTCCGTGCTCGACGCTCTGGCCGCAACAGCGGCCAAGGCCTTTGGACTGGCGTGACCGGTTCCAGCGCCCGTTCACCGGCCCTCCCGCCGGTCCTTGTCTTTGACAGCATTGACTCGACGAACGCTGAAGCTCGTCGTCGCGCCGAAGCCGGGGAAGCAGGACCAATCTGGATCGGCGCAAAGCTTCAGACAGCAGGGCGCGGACGTCGTGGCCGCAACTGGCGTACGGATGAAGGCAATCTCGCCGCGACCCTCCTGATGCGCACCCAGAGAACGCCAGCAGACGCGGCGCGGATGTCATTCGTTGCGGCTCTGGCTGTTCATGATCTGGTTGAGACCCACGTGCCTGCTGGAACCGTGGGATTGAAGTGGCCGAATGACGTGCTGTTGGCGGGCCGAAAGGTCAGTGGAATTCTGATCGAATCCGGAACCGTAAAAGGGGAGGACGGCCTCTGGCTCGCGATTGGCATCGGCGTAAATCTCGCCCATGCCCCGGACGGACTGGAGCGCCCTGCAACTTCGCTGGCTGAGCATCTCGGCGAAACGCGCCCGCCTGCGTTTGAAGACGCTCTGCAACGTCTTGCCGAAGCCTTTGAGGGCTGGCGTGAGACCTGGGATAACCTTGGATTCGGTGCGATCGCCGACGCATGGACGGCCCGGGCCGCCGGTATCGGTCAAACGTGCGTCGTCCGGCTGGATCGGGAAACATTTGACGGCGTCGCCGAGGGGCTCGACCCGGACGGCGCACTGAGACTGAGAACGGCGGGCGGCGAACTGCGCCGGATACACGCCGGCGATGTCTTTTTCGGAGAGGGGTAGGAGATGCTGCTGGCGATCGAGCAGGGGAACACCAACACCGTGTTCGCCGTTCACGATGGGACGAACTGGCTTTCTCAATGGCGTTCAGCGACCGATCCGTCGCGGACGGCGGACGAATACGGCGTTTGGCTGTCCCAGTTCCTCCAGATGCGCGAACTGAAGCTGAAGGACCTGCACGCCTGCATCATTTCGAGCGTCGTCCCACAGTCGATCTTTCATCTGCGCAACCTCTCCCGCCGATACCTGCATACCGAGCCGCTGGTGATCGGAGAGAATGCGGTGCTGGGGGTCGAGATCCGCATCGACAAGCCGTCAGAAGCCGGAGCTGACCGCCTGGTGAACGCCGTTGGCGCCCACGCCGCCTATGCGGGCCCCTTGATCGTGGTCGACAGCGGCACGGCGACGAATTTCGACGTCATCGCAGCTGATGGGGCCTTCGAAGGTGGGGTTATTGCGCCTGGCATCAATCTGTCGATGCAAGCGCTTCACCAGGCGGCAGCAAGGTTGCCGAGGGTGGCGATCCAGCGACCAAAGTGCGTGATCGGACGAGACACCGTCACAGCGATGCAATCTGGTGTGTTCTGGGGCTATATGGCTCTGATCGAAGGCATGATCGACCGCATCCGCGAAGAGTACGGTGCGGACATGACCGTGGTCGCCACGGGTGGAGTGGCGTCTCTGTTCGAAGGCGCGACCGACAAGATCGACATCTTTGATCCCGACGTGACCATTCGGGGCATGCTGGAAGTCTGGCGACGAAACCAAGGGATCACTTCATGAGCCGTTCGAACGACGCCGAACTCGTGTTTCTACCGCTCGGCGGTTCGAACGAAATCGGAATGAACTTCAATCTCTACGGCTATGGTCCCCCGCACGCGCGCAAATGGATCGTGGTCGACCTCGGCGTAACGTTCGGCGACCTGACGACGCCGGGCGTCGAGATCATCATGCCTGACCCGGCTTTTCTGGAGGAGCATGTGGACGATCTCCTCGGCATCGTGCTGACACATGCGCACGAAGACCACATCGGGGCGTTGCCCTGGCTCTGGTCCCGCCTGAAGGCGCCCCTGTTTGCGACGCCGTTCACCGCCTTTCTGATCCGCGAGAAGCTCCGTGACGCGGGTCTTCTCAAAGACGTCGATATTACCGAGGTGCCGCTTAACGGACGATTTTCCCTCGGCCCATTCGATCTTGAGCTGATCACCCTAACCCATTCAATCCCTGAGCCAAATGGCCTCGCCATTCGCACACCCTTGGGCACGATCTTGCACACGGGTGACTGGAAGATCGATCCAGATCCTCTGCTGGGGGAGAAGACCGACAGCGCCGCCCTGACCCGCCTCGGCGACGAAGGCGTGCTGGCCATGGTCTGTGATTCCACGAATGTGTTCGTGGAGGGGGAGGCGGGATCGGAGGCCGATGTTCGCAAGGCCCTCACCAGCCTGATCAGCGGACTGAGCGGAAAGGTTGCGGTCGGCTGTTTCGCGTCCAACGTGGCGCGGATGGACAGTGTGATCCGGGCGGCCGAGGCGGCGGACCGGCGTGTGTGCCTGCTCGGGCGCTCGATGCATCGCATGGCCGCGGCGGCCAAGTCCGTCGGTCTGTTGTCGGATGTTCAGGCCTTCGTGACTGAGAAGGAGGCGGGGTACTTCCCCTCGGACAAGATCCTTTATCTGTGTACCGGAAGTCAGGGCGAGCCTCGCGCGGCGCTGTCCCGCGTCGCGGCAGGCGACCATCCACAGGTCACCCTCGGTCAGGGCGACTCCTGCGTCTTCTCAAGCCGAGTCATTCCGGGCAATGAGATCGCCATCCGCAACCTGCAGAACCGGCTCGCTGACCGCGGAGTGAGACTTTATACCGACCGCGATCACCCGGGGATTCACGTTTCCGGACACCCCTGCCGCGATGAACTGGCGCAGATGTACGCGTGGGCGCGCCCCACCATCGCCATCCCGACCCACGGCGAGCGTCGTCACCTTCTGGAGCACAAGGCCTTCGCGCGGGACTTGCAGGTGCCGCAACAGATCGCGCCGCGTAACGGGGATATGGTGCGCCTGGCGCCGGGACGTGCTGAGATTATCGATGAGGTGCCGAACGGCCGTTTGTTCCTCGACGGCGGCGTGCTGACGCCGGAGAACAGCGAGCCTCTGCGCGAGCGTCGGCACGCAGCTCACAACGGGGTGCTGATCGTCTCGATCGTGCTCGACAAGCGAGGTCGTCTGGCCGACGGCCTTGAGATCCGGTCCATCGGGCTTCCTGGCGATGCGGACAATCCTTTGGAAGACGCTCTTGACGATCTCGCCGACGCCATTGAGGCAGCGCTCAATCGTCTGGAAAAGGCCGAACGAGACGATGATTCGGCGGTTGAGGCCTGTGTGTCGAGGACGGTAAAGAAGACGGCGTACCGGCTCTGGGAACGCAGGCCCGTGGTCGAGACGATCGTCGTTCGGACGTGATGCGGGCTTTGCGGAGGGACTTTGAATGATTGGCAAGCTGAACCATATCGGCGTCGCGACGCCCTCGATTGAAGAGTCCGTCAAGCTCTATCGCGACGTGCTGGGCGCGACCTCGATCACCGACAAGTGGGCGATGCCGGAGCAGGGCGTGTGGGTGTGCTTCGTCAATCTGCCCAACAGTCAGATCGAACTGATCGAGCCCTATGGCGACGCCTCTCCCATCCACGCCTTTCTCACCAAAAACCCCAAGGGCGGTCAGCATCATGTCTGCTTCGAGGTCGAGGACATCATCGCCGCCCGCGATGACATGCGAGCCAAGGGCGCGACGGTGCTCGGCACGGGGGAGCCGCGCATCGGCGCGCACGGAACGCCGGTGATCTTCGTCCATCCCAAGGATATGGGCGGTGTGTTGATCGAGCTGATGGAGGCGCCGAAGGGCGCACATTAGACGATGGATCTGGTCTGGACCCTGTCGATCTACTTCATCACCTGGTGGATGGTGCTGTTCGCTATCCTGCCGCTCGGTGTCCGCAATCATGTGGAGTCCGGCACAGCGCCTGAGCTCGGGCACGACCCCGGCGCGCCGGTCAATCCGAACCTGAAGAAGAAGGTGATCACCACGAGCTGGGTGACGGCGATCATCACGGCAGGCGTCTGGATGACTTACACCTTTCACCTGATCCGCCTCTGAAACAGAAGGCGCCCGCTGTTGCGGACGCATTGCCAAGCCCGTGAGCGAGAGGTTATGTCGGCCCTCGCGTTTTTTGATTATGCATCGTTGTCCCGGATAGCCGGGAACCACTTTTCCGCAACGATGCGATGGTTTCGGAGGTCCCATGCGCCTGTCGCGCTTTTTTCTGCCCGTCCTGAAGGAAAATCCCTCCGAGGCGCAGATCGTCTCGCATCGCCTGATGTTGCGGGCGGGCATGATCCGGCAAGAGGCTGCGGGCATTTACGCCTGGCTGCCGCTCGGCTTTCGCGTCCTGAAGAAGATCGAGCAGATCGTCCGCGAAGAGATGGACCGGGCGGGGGCCGTCGAACTTCTGATGCCGACCCTCCAACTCGCAGATCTGTGGCGGGAGAGTGGTCGATATGACGACTACGGACAGGAAATGCTGCGCATCCGCGACCGCCACGAGCGCGAGATGCTGTATGGCCCGACGAACGAGGAGATGATCACCGAGATCGTCCGTGCGTCGGTCCGGTCCTACAAGGACCTGCCCAAAATCCTCTATCACATCCAGTGGAAGTTCCGGGACGAGCAGCGCCCGCGCTTCGGCGTTATGCGCGGCCGCGAATTCCTGATGAAGGACGCCTATGGCTTCGACGTTGACGAAGCAGGGGCGGTCCGTTCCTACAACAAGATGTTCGTCGCCTATCTCAACCTGTTCGACCGGATGGGTCTGAAGGCCGTGCCCATGCGCGCCGACACTGGCCCAATTGGCGGCGATCTCAGCCACGAGTTCATCATTCTGGCGGAGACCGGGGAGAGCGCCGTGTTCTGCCACAAGGATCTCGTCGACATGCCGGCGCCAGGGATCGACCTTGACTGGGACGGGGATCTCCAGCCCCTCGTGGACGCGCGCACTCGCCTTTATGCCGCCACGGAAGAGATGCACGATCAGAAGAGATTCGAAGCCGAGGCGCCCGAGGATAAGCGTCTTTCGGCGCGCGGCATCGAGGTTGGTCACATTTTCTTCTTCGGCGAGAAATACTCAAAGGCGATGAAGGCCAATGTCGCCGGCCCCGACGGCGTCGAGCGTCCCATCCAGATGGGGTCCTACGGCGTCGGCGTCTCGCGGTTGCTCGGCGCGATCATCGAGGCGAGCCATGACGACGCCGGGATCATCTGGCCGGACAGCGTCGCGCCCTTCGACGTCGGGATCATCAACATGCGACCAGGTGACGCCGCAGTCGATGCTGTGTGCGCCGAGGCCTATTCGGCGCTGAAGGCGGCGGGCAAGGATCCCTTGCTGGATGACACGGCTGAGCGGGCGGGCGCCAAGTTCGCCACCATGGATCTGATCGGCCTGCCCTGGCAGTTGGTCGTCGGGCCGAAGGGCGTCGCGGACGGCGTGGTCGAACTGAAGCGCCGCGCGACCGGAGAGCGCCGCACCCTGCCGATGACCGAAGCCCTGGCGGCGATCGCTGGATGACCACGAACCGTCCCATAGCTGAAGGCGCTGCGGCCAAGTCGCTCGGTACGCCTTTTGGGACGTGGGAGCGGGCGCTGGCCTTTCGATATCTCAAGGCCAGGCGAAAGAATGGGGGCATCGCCCTGATCGCCGGGATCAGCTTTACCGCCGTAACCTTGGCTGTCGCCGCTCTGATCATCGTCATGTCGGTGATGAACGGCTTTCGATCGGAAATTGTGTCCCGGATGGTCGGCTTCAATGGCCACATCTATGTCCAGGGGCCGGGAACGGCGTCGCCAACGCGGGACGGCCTGATCGCGCGGTTGAAGGCCGTGCCCGGTGTGGTTCAGGTGATGCCGGTCGTGCAGGCGCAGGCTCTGGTCATGGGGCCGGGACAAGTCACCGGCGCTGTGGTGCGCGGCGTCAGGGCTGAAGATGTCAGGGGATCGGTCCTGATTGCGCACAATATCAAGGACGGTTCGCTCAAGGGATACGGCGAGGGTGAGGACGGGGGTGAAATCATCTTGATGGGCGCCGGTATGTCCAGTCGCCTGTCCGTCCGGGCCGGGGACAGCGTCAGCGTCGTTTCCCCCAGCGGCGCCTCCACTCCGTTCGGGACAACGCCCCGGCGCAAGGACTACACCATCGGCGGCGTATTCAATGTCGGGCTCACCCAATACGACGCCGCCTTCATCTATATGCCCCTTGAACAGGCGCAGCTGTTGTTCGGGCGAGGGGACAGCGTAGACCTGATCGAGGTGAACCTCGACGACGCTGATCACATCGACGCGCTGAAGCCCGCCATCGCCGCGGCGGCGGGGCCCGGCGTGGTGCTGACCGACTGGCGCGATGAGAACCACGCCTTCTTTAATGCGCTGCAGGTTGAGCGGGTCGCCATGCGCATCATCCTGATGATCGTGGTCGCCATCGCCATGCTCAATATCATTACCGGCCTCATCATGCTGGTGAAGAACAAGGGGCGAGACGTGGCGATCCTGCGCACCATCGGCGCGGGCCGTGCGGCGATCCTACGGGTGTTCCTGATGGTGGGCGCGGCGATCGGATTGTCGGGCGCCGCCTGCGGCCTTTTGTTCGGCACGCTGTTCTGTATCTATATCGATCCTATCCAGACCCTGGTCGAGCATCTGACTGGCGTGAGCGTATTTGCGCCTGAGACCTATTTTCTGCCGAGGCTGCCGGCCAAGGTGGAGCCAGGCGAAGTGGCGCTGGTGCTTGGTTGGTCCATTCTGATGAGCCTCGTCGCCGCCATCCTTCCCGCCTGGCAGGCCTCCCGGCTCGATCCTGTTGAGGCGCTGCGCTATGAGTGAGGCGACGCCGATCCTGTCGCTCCGCGCGATCTCCCGTCAATATCGGGTGGGAGATAACCGCACCCTTGATGTGCTGCGGGCGGTGGACCTTGATCTTGTTCCAGGCGAGATCGTGGGCTTGATAGGCCCCTCCGGCTCGGGCAAGTCGTCATTGCTGCACGCCGCAGGCCTCCTCGAGGCGCCCAGTTCCGGAGAGATCTGGATCGACGGCCGCAACTGTTCCGCTCTGGACGATGCGGGACGGACGGCGCTGCGCCTCCACCGGATCGGCTTTGTATACCAGTTCCACCACCTGCTGCCGGAGTTCGGCGCCCTCGACAATGTGGCGCTGCCGATGCTGATCGCCGGGCGTTCCCGCGGCGTCGCGACGGAGCGAGCACAGGAACTATTGACCCGGTTGGGTCTCGGGCAGCGCCTCGATCACCAGCCGGCCCAACTCTCGGGCGGTGAACAACAGAGGGTCGCCATCGCACGGGCCCTGGCCAACCGACCGGGGGTGATCCTTGCCGACGAGCCGACCGGCAATCTCGACCACGCGACGTCGAAAGTCGTGCTCGATGATCTGCAGGCGCTGGTGAAGGCCGAGGGGACAACGGCCCTGGTGGCCACCCACAACCTCGAACTGACCGCCTATATGGACCGCGTCTTCGCGCTACAGGACGGTCGTTTGGTTCCCAGGGAAAATTGATGAGCAACCCGCGAGGCGCATAAAAAGACCCTTGCCATGAGAACAAAACGCGAATAGGAACATATCGGGAACACGCTTCGACTTGGGAGACCTGCTCATGCTTCAGTTCGCGCGCGAAAGCCTCGCCCTCGGCTCGGTCGCCAGCTTCATCTGGATGGTTGTTGAATTCGCGCGCATGGTGGGCTGACGGACTCGGGGTATCGCTCTGACCTATATCGTTGATGGAGGGCGGGATGGCTGTTGCGGACTTTGTGCACTTAAGGGTCCGCTCCGCCTATTCGCTCCTCGAAGGGGCGATCAAGCCCTATGATCTCGCCGGCCTTTCGCTGGCGAATGACATGCCTGCGGTGGGTCTGTCGGATCGCGCAAATCTCTTCGGCGCGCTCGAAATTTCCCAGATCCTTAAGGACAAGGGCGTTCAGCCCCTGATCGGGTGCGCGCTGCCTGTGTCTGGGATCGGCGCACGGGGGGAGGAGCGTTGGGCGAGGGCGCCGACGATCACCCTGATCGCCAAGTCCGAGGCAGGATGGCTGAACCTCATGGCGCTGTCGTCGCATGCCTTTGTCTCCTCGTCGATGGAGACCGAGGCTTGCGTGGCCTGGGAAGACGTCGTCGCGCGCAGCGAGGGGCTCATCCTTTTGTCCGGCGGTCCCGACGGCCCCATCAATCCGCTGTTTGTATCTGGGCGCGAGGCTGAAGGCTTTGCCGCCCTTGCGCAGATGCAGGCGGTGTTCGGCGACCGGTTTTATGTGGAGCTGCAGCGCCACGGACTGGCGCATGAGGCGGCGGCGGAACCTTTTCTGGTGCGCTACGCTTATGAGTACGGCGCGCCGCTGGTGGCGACGAACGATGTCTATTTCTCGACCGCGCAGATGCACAGTCCGCACGACGCGCTTCTGTGCATTTCCGACAGCGCCTTCCTCGGGCAGGACGAACGTCGCCGGGTGACCGTCGAGCACCGCTTCAAGACTGCTGCGGAAATGCGGGAGACCTTCGCCGACCTGCCGGAGGCCTGTGATAACACCATCGAGATCGCCCGGCGGTGCGCCTTCCTCGTGTCCAAGCGCGACCCGATCCTGCCCAGCTTCCCGACGGGTCAGGGGCGGACCGAAGTCGAGGAACTGGCGCATCAGGCGCGGGAGGGTCTGAAGCAACGCCTGCAGGGACGGGAACTCGCGGCGCCGCAGGAGGAGTATGACGCGCGGCTGGAGCGGGAATTGTCGGTCATTGGAACGATGGGGTTTCCCGGCTACTTCCTGATCGTTTCTGACTTCATCAAGTGGGCCAAGGCGCATGGCATTCCGGTGGGACCGGGCCGTGGCTCGGGTGCGGGATCGTTGGTGGCCTATGCGCTCACCATCACCAATCTCGACCCACTGCGCTTTGGCCTCTTGTTCGAACGCTTCTTGAACCCGGAGCGGGTGTCGATGCCCGACTTCGATATCGATTTCTGTCAGGAGCGCCGTGAAGAGGTGATCTCCTACGTCCAGCAACGCTACGGGGTCGATCGCGTCGCGCAGATCATCACCTTCGGAACACTGCAGGCACGGGCTGTGTTGCGGGACGTTGGACGGGTCATGCAGCTGCCGCTGGGCATGGTTGACCGCCTGGCCAAGATGGTGCCGAACAATCCCGCCAATCCGGTGACCCTCGCTCAGGCGATTGAACTGGAGCCTCGTCTGAAGGAGGCGCGTCGGGACGACGACAGCGTCGCGCGCCTCTTGGAGACGGCTCTGCATCTTGAGGGTCTGTTCCGCAACGCCTCCACCCACGCCGCGGGCGTCGTGATCGGCGACCGGCCCCTGACGGAATTGACGCCGCTCTATCAGGACCCCAGGTCCGAGCTGCCAGCGACCCAGTACAATATGAAGTGGGTCGAAAGCGCTGGACTGGTGAAATTCGACTTTCTGGGCCTGAAGACGTTGACGGTGCTCGACAGGGCCCTCAAGCATCTCGCGCGACGTGGCGCGGCGGTCGATCTCGATTCCCTGGCCCTGGATGATCAGGCGACCTATGCGCTGCTGGCGTCGGGTCAGACCATCGGCGTGTTCCAGCTAGAAAGCCAGGGCATGCGCGACACACTCCGCAAGCTCCGTTGCAGCACCATCGAAGAGATCACCGCGCTGATCTCCCTGTACCGACCAGGGCCGATGGACAACATCGACACCTATGTGGACCGCAAGTTCGGGCGCGCGGCGCTGGACATGCTGCACCCGTCCCTCGAGCCGATCCTCAAGGAGACCTACGGGGTCATTATCTACCAGGAACAGGTGATGCAGATCGCCCAGGTCCTGTCTGGCTACTCACTCGGTGAAGCCGACCTTCTGCGCCGGGCGATGGGCAAAAAGAAGAAGGAGGAGATGGACTTCCAGAAGGCGCGGTTCGTCGCCGGCGCCTCCGAGCGCGGCGTGGATCCGGCTCAGGCGGACTTCATCTTCGAACTGGTCGCCAAGTTCGCGGGCTACGGCTTCAATAAGAGCCATGCTGCGGCGTACGCCATGATCGCCTATCAGACGGGGTGGTTGAAGGCGAACCAGCCTGTGGAGTTCTTCGCCGCCTCGATGAGCCTCGACATCTCTAACACCGATAAGCTGGCGGTGTTCTACCAGGACGCCAAGCGGTTCGGCGTGAGCGTGTCGCCACCGGATATCAATCGTTCAGGCGCCGATTTTGATGTGGAGGACGGGTGCGTGCTCTACGCCCTCGGCGCGGTGCGCAATGTGGGGGTCGAAGCGGTTCGCCACGTGACGGAGGTCCGCGCCGCGGGCGGGCCGTATGCCGATCTGTTTGATTTCGTCGAACGCATCGATCCGCGCATACTGAACAAGCGCGCCTTGGAAAATCTGGCGCGGGCAGGGGCCTTTGACCGGATCCATCCTAACCGGGCTCAGATCCTGGCGGCGTCCGACGTTCTGATGGGTCACGCCCAGTCGCTTAGCGCTGATCGCGCTGCAGCTCAGGAAAGTCTGTTTGGAGACAGTTCGGTCGTGCGGCCGCGCTTGCCGGCGGTCGAGCCATGGACCGGACCGGAGCAGTTGGACGAGGAATTGGCCGCCGTCGGCTTTTATCTCACAGGACATCCGCTCGAAGACATGGGCGAGGTGATGCGCCGGAAGCGTGTGGTGTTGGCGGCGGAAGCTGTCGAGCGCGCGGAAGCCGGCGACACGGCCTTCCGCATGGCCGGCGTGGTCCGCCGTCGACAGGAGCGACCCTCTCAGTCTGGAGAGAAGTTTGCGTACGCCACCTTGTCGGACCCGACTGGAGAGTTCGAGGTGATGGTGCTGCCCGAGGCGCTCCGCCGTCACCGGGACCTGCTGGAGCCTGGGAAGGCAGTGATGATCAAGATCCGGGCGAAGCTTCGTGAGGGGGAGGTTCGGTTCTACGCGGACGACGTGGAGTTGATGGACAAGGCCATGGAAAACGCGGTGTCGGGGATGCGTGTTCATGTGACGCCGGATCCTGCGGTTCTGATCGGCGTCCGCCGTCGACTGGACGCGGCCCGCTCGGAGCGGGGCGGGGAATTGATACTCGTCGCGGGCCTCGGGGCCGGACGTGAAGTGGAGGTGAAGTTGCCGGGGCGGTTTTCGCTGGATGCGTCGGTGCGCGGAGCTCTGAAGAGCGTGGCGGGCGTTGTCCATCTTGAGGACGTCTGACAGGCGATTACGAGGTGAGGTGTTCTGTGCGGTCCAGGGTCTTTGCAGGCTAAGGCTACTCTTCAATGACACTTTGCGCGGTCGAACGGATAAGGACCGAGCGTGTTTGTGTCACAAGGCTTGATTTTCGCGGCGACAAAGCCTAGTTAGCCGCCCATTCCACACGCAGACGTTCGGCGGATCTCGAGCGATATGGCTCGTGCATCTTCCGTTCCGGTCGCCAATCCTGGCGGTTTGTCTGCGGAGGCTAACCGGAAAAAGGACTTATACATCATGGCGCTACCCGAATTCACCATGCGTCAGCTCTTGGAAGCTGGCGCGCACTTCGGTCACCAGACGCACCGCTGGAACCCGAAGATGGACCGCTACATCTTCGGCAGCCGGTCCAACATTCACATTATCGACCTGTCGCAATCGATGCCCTTGCTGCATCAGGCCTTGATCAAGGTCCGCGAAGTGGCCGCCGCGGGCGGACGCGTGCTGTTCGTCGGGACCAAGCGTCAGGCCGCTGATCCCGTGGCGATCGCCGCGAAGCGTTGCGCCCAGTATTACGTGAATCACCGCTGGCTCGGCGGCACCTTGACCAATTGGCGGACGATCTCCCTGTCCATCGCCCGGCTTCGCGAGCTGGAAGGCTTGCTCGACACCGAAGGCGGTCAGGGCCGCACCAAGAAGGAACTGCTGCAGCTGACCCGTGAGCGGGAAAAGCTTGAGCTGTCCCTCGGCGGCATCAAGGACATGGGCGGTATCCCGGACCTGATGTTCGTGATCGACACCAACAAGGAAGCGATCGCCATCCAGGAAGCCCGCAAGCTTAACATTCCCGTCGTCGCCATCCTCGATACGAACTGCGATCCGGACGGCGTGGCTTTCCCCGTGCCGGGCAATGATGATGCGGCGCGGGCGCTTCAGCTCTATTGCGATCTCGTGGCCGACTCGGTCCTCGACGGCCTGGCTGCCGGTCAAGCATCCCTCGGCGTTGATCTCGGCGCGGCGATTGCTCCTGTCGAGCCGGTGCTGGCTAAGGCGGTCGTTGAACCGGTCGAAGTTGAACCGGTTGTCGACGCAGCTTTGGAAGCGGAAATGACCGCAGGGTCTGAAGCCGTCGGCTGAGCCCATCTGCGCACGACGTTTACGTCGGCGTTGTCGCAAAAATCATACCGCCCTGCCTTAAGGCGTGGGCGCATTCGAAGACTTTTGAATCGGAGGATTCTTCATGGCCGAGATTACGGCAACGCTGGTGAAAGATCTGCGGGAGAAGTCCGGCGTGGGCATGATGGACTGCAAGAAAGCCCTCATCGAGACGGACGGCGATATGGACGCGGCACTGGATTGGTTGCGTGCGAAGGGCCTTTCCAAGGCTGCCAAAAAGGCCGACCGCGTTGCTGCGGAAGGCTTGGTGGCGGTCTCTCAACGGCGCGACGGCAAGGGTCAGGTCGCGTCGCTGGTGGAGTTGAACGCAGAAACGGACTTCGTCGCGCGCAATGAACTGTTCCAGAACGCTGCTCGCGGCGCCGCTGTCGCCGCTCTGGACGCGGAAAACGACGTCGAAGCGGTAAAGGCCGCCAAGACGCCTGCAGGCGAAGGCGTTTCGGACGTCATCACCGGCCTGATCGCCACCATCGGCGAAAACATGGTCCTTCGGCGTACGGCCAAGCTGTCGGTGACCGAAGGCGCGGTTGCTGCCTATGTTCACAACGCCATTGCTCCCGATCTCGGCCGTTTGGGCGTGATCGTCGCACTGGAGTCGTCGGCCGACCCGGCGGCTCTCAATGATCTTGGCCGCAAGATTGGCATGCACGTAGCGGCGACGGCGCCGCTGGCTCTGACCGTCGAAGAAGTCGATCCCGCGGCTGTCGAGCGGGAACGCGCCATCTTCGCCGAGCAGGCGGCTGAATCGGGCAAGCCCGCGAACGTCGTCGAGAAGATGATCGAAGGCCGGATCCGCAAGTTCTACGAAGAAGTGGTGTTGCTGAAGCAGGCGTTCGTTATGAACCCCGATCAGACGGTCGAGCAGATAGTCGCCGAGCAGGCCAAGGTGCTCGGCGCTCCGATCGCGATCAAGGGCTTCGTACGCCTGGCCCTGGGAGAAGGCGTTGAAAAGAAGGTCGATGACTTCGCCGGAGAAGTCGCGGCCCTGTCCGGCCAAAGCTGACATCAGACGGAAGCGGCGGCGTAGATCAGTTTTCGCCGTCGCGATCCGTTTCAGGCGTAGTATGCTAGTCAGTATCGAATCCTAAAGCGTCGGACGTGCCAGACATGAATGAAGCATCCCAAGGCCCCGACGCGGACGGCGCGCCGGCGCCGCTCTACCGGCGGGTGCTGCTGAAAGTGTCGGGCGAGGTGTTGATGGGGGACAGCCCCTACGGCATCGATATGAAGACCGTAGACGCCGTGGCCAGGTCGGTAGCGGAACTCGCACAGCTGGGTGTGGAACTTTGCCTGGTCATCGGCGGCGGCAACATCTTCCGGGGTCTGTCGACGGCGGCGAAGGGTATGGAGCGCGCCAGCGCTGACTATATGGGTATGCTGGCCACGGTCATGAACGCCCTGGCCATGCAGAACGCCCTTGAGCGTCAGGGCGTGGACACTCGGGTCCAGTCCGCCATTCCCATGCAGACCGTATGTGAACCCTACATTCGTCGACGCGCCCAGCGCCATTTGGAAAAGGGAAGGGTGGTCATCTTCGCCGCCGGCACCGGTAATCCGTTTTTCACGACGGACACCGCTGCGGCTTTGCGGGCGGCGGAAATGGGTTGCGACGCCCTGCTGAAGGGCACCAGCGTCGACGGGGTCTATACCGCAGATCCCAAGCGGGACCCGAACGCCAAGCGCTATGATGCGCTGACTTATCTCGACGTCCTCGCCAAGGACCTGAAGGTGATGGATGCGTCGGCAATCAGCCTGATGCGGGAAAACGCCATACCCATCGTGGTGTTTTCCATCCGCACGCCCGGCTCGTTGCTGGATGTGATCGCCGGACGGGGCGTGCACACGGTCATAACAGAGTCGGTAGACGCTCAGAGCTGACGCGAGCGCGCGCGCCAGATCCGAAGCGAAGTCCGCCATTTCGACAGGGAAGACAAGCGATGAGCAACACCAAGCCTGATCTGGCAAAGTATCGCGATCGAATGGACAAGGCCGTGACGGCTTTGAAGGAGGAGTATGGCGGTCTGCGCACCGGACGTGCGAGCGCCTCCTTGCTCGATCCCGTGACCGTCGAGGCCTATGGCTCGAGCGTCCCTCTGAATACGGTTGCGGCCATCAACGTTCCAGAGCCCCGAATGATCACGGTCAGCGTCTGGGACAAGAGCATGGTTGGCCCCGTTGATAAGGCGATCCGCAGCGCCGGCATCGGCCTTAATCCCGTCGTCGACGGTCAGACGCTGCGCGTTCCGATCCCACCGTTGACCGAGGAGCGCCGCAAGGACCTCGCCAAACTGGCCGGGAAGTACGCAGAGCAGCAGCGGGTTGCGGTTCGCAACGTTCGTCGCGACGCGATGGAGGACCTGAAGAAGGCCGAGAAGGACGGCGACATCTCAAAGGACGACCTGAAGCGCTTCGAAACGGAAATACAGGGCTTCACAGACGGCGCGGTGAAGCGGATCGACGAGACCTTGAAAAACAAGGAACAAGAGATCATGCAGGTTTGATGACCGACCCGCGTTCGCCTCGGGGCGAAACTGGAGACCAAACATGTCGCGGACGCCGGCTGAAAGCCTGTCATCGTCAAGTCACGGCGCGCGACATGTGGCGATCATCATGGATGGCAATGGGCGTTGGGCCAAACGCCGAGGGATGCCCAGGACTGTAGGTCATCGCGCCGGCGTCAATGCCCTGAAGCGCACCGTCGAAGCCGCGCCGACGCTCGGCGTCGAGTGGCTCACCGTCTTCGGGTTTTCGACCGAGAACTGGAGCCGTCCAGCCAGCGAGGTCTCGGAATTAATGGGGCTTTTGAAGTCCTATGTGCAAAGTGATCTTGCGCGGTTGGAACGCGAAGGCGTGCGCGTTCACATCATCGGACGGCGGCACGGTCTGGCTCAGGACATATTGGATATCATCCAGCATGCGGAAGCCCGAACGCGGGATAATGATCGCTTCCATCTGCAGGTCGCGTTCAATTACGGCGGCCGGGCGGATATTGCTGAGGCGGCGTTGCGCTATGCGCGGGACGTCGCGGCCGGCCGAGCATCAACGGACGTCACTGATGAGGCCCTGTTCGGCAGCTATTTATCGACGGCCGCATCTCCGCCGCCGGATCTGATTATTCGCACATCCGGTGAGCGCAGACTGTCAAATTTCTTGCTTTGGGAAGCTGCTTACGCCGAACTCGTCTTCCAGGACGTCATGTGGCCCGACTATGGCCCGGATGCGCTGTCGGCCGCGATTGCGGAGTTCAAGTCGCGAGACCGTAGATTCGGCGGAGTAGATTCGAATGACGTCCTCGCTTCCCGCTAGGCGCTTTGACTGGCGGAATTTGCGACTACGCATTCTCTCGGGCGTGGTCCTCGGGCCGACGAGTTTTGCCGTGATCGCGTATGGGCATTGGCCCCTCCTGGTGTTGGTGGCCGTCGCATTGGCCTTTCTCGCCTTGGAATGGGGGGTGATGTGCGCCAGGGCAGCACCCGGCAGGATCGCAATCCTGGTAGCTGTGGGTGTGCTGGCTCCATTGTTTGTCGCTTACACCCAGACCCTCTCTCTGGCGCTACTGGTGTTGGTGTTGAGCGCGTTCGCCGCAGCCGCGTTCGCTAGAGGCTTGAAATGGTCGGATCGAAGCGCGGACATAGCCTTTGGCGTCCTTTATCTCGGCGTGCCGGGCATAACCCTCCTTTGGCTGCGCCATGATCCAGGAGGCCTCGGGTGGGCGGCGACGCTGCTGGTGGCGACCTGGTCAGCAGATGTTTGCGCGTTTGCGGCCGGAAATGTTCTGAGGGGACCGAAGTTGTGGCCCGGAATCTCTCCGAATAAGACATGGTCCGGGTTCGCTTTCGGGCTTTTCGGCGCCACACTGGCCGCGCAGAGTTTGGCTTATACCATTTTTGGCGCAAATGGCCCGGGGACTGACGCGGCTTGGGCGGTCGGACTGTGTGTGGGGTTGGCTACGATGGCCGGCGATCTTTGGGAGTCACTTTTGAAGCGTCGGTTCGGCGTGAAGGATTCTGGTGACTTGATCCCCGGGCACGGCGGCTTGCTAGATCGGGTCGACGGTTTGATGTTTGCGATTGTCATCGCCGCGATGTTGCGATTTGCTTGGCCAAGTTTGGTTCTGCCGATTTTCCATGCGCGAGCCGGCCTGTGAAGGCGCGGCGCGTAAGCATACTGGGTTCGACAGGATCCGTTGGCGTTTCCACCTTGGCGTTGCTCGAGGAAACCCAAGCTGCGGGGGCGTCTGCGATTGAAGTCGAGGCGCTCGTTGGCGGACGCAATGTCGCCCTTTTGGCGGAACAGGCCCTGCGCTGGCGTCCAGCGATCACGGTTATCGCCGATCCCGCTGGCTTCCAGGAATTGTCGGACAGACTCCATCATGCGGGTCTTGAAGCAGCCTGCGGCGACAGCGCGGTCATCGACGCCGCCTCGAGGCCGGTGGATTGGGTGATGGCGGCGATCGTCGGCTTTGCAGGGCTTGCGCCTACGCTGGCTGCAGCTCGGACCGGGGCAGTCATCGGGTTGGCGAACAAGGAAAGCATCGTGTGTGCCGGGCCCGCGCTTCTCGCCCTATCCAAGTCCTGCGGCGGCCAGGTCATTCCGGTCGATTCGGAGCATTCCGCGATTTTTCAGGCCTTAAACGGCGGCGGTGTCGAGCGGGTGTCTCGTCTCATCCTCACCGCGTCCGGCGGCCCGTTCCGAAGCTGGTCCCGCGCTCAAATGGCGAACGTGACGCTGGAACAGGCTTTGGCGCATCCAGTCTGGCGTATGGGGCCAAAAATCTCCCTCGACAGCGCAACCCTCGCGAACAAGGGCCTTGAACTGATCGAGGCGTCGTTTCTCTTTGGCACGCCCCAGTCCCAAATCGACGTGCTGGTCCACCCGCAATCAATCATTCACAGTCTGGTCGAGTTTCAGGACGGGTCTACGCTCGCCCAGCTGGGACAACCCGACATGCGCACCCCGATCGCCTGCGCCTACGCTTGGCCGGATCGACTGCCATGGAAGGCGCCAAGGCTGGACCTTGCGCAAATCGGCCAATTGACGTTCGAACCACCTGACACTGACCGGTTTCCGATGCTCAAACATGCCCGGGAAAGTCTCAATATCGGCGGTTTTGGACCTTGCGCCTTCAACGCGGCCAATGAGATCGCGGTAGAGGCATTCGTCAAAGGACGGATTAAATTCCTTGCTATTTCGTCGCTGGTCGAGGCCACCCTCGAGGCGGTGAGCGGCGGCTCGCTTCTTGCCAAGGTGACTTCAGGCGACGTGCTGGACGCCGCCAAACAGGTCGACTTTGAGACGCGTCGGATCGCTCAAGCGAAATTGTCGCTGACCGACGCCTTGATTTGACCACGCAAGGAAGGTTCTCTGCCTCCATGACCGATATTCCGCACTTCGTCCTTGGGTCCTTGTCCAATCTCGTCATGTCATTTGGCGCGTTCCTGATCGTGCTGACGATCGTTGTGACGATCCACGAGCTCGGTCATTTTCTGATGGCCAAAAGTTTCGGAGTTGCAATCGATCGGTTCGCCATCGGTTTCGGAAAGCCCATCTTCAGTCGGGTCGACAAGAGCGGAGTGGAATGGCGGATCGGGTCTCTGCCCCTTGGAGGCTATGTCCGTTTTTCAGGTGATGCAGATGCCAGTTCCTCCGTTCCTGATGCTGAAGATCTCGACGATCTTCGCCAGCAGGTGATCAGACAGCAGGGCGCCGACGCTCTCAGCCGATATTTCCATTTCAAGCCGATCTATCAGAGAGCGCTTGTCGTCGCGGCGGGACCAGTTGCAAACTTTGTTCTTTCGATCTTCCTCTTTTCCATCTTTGCGATGGCGTTCGGCATCGTTGTCACGCCGCCTCGTATTGGAGGTGTCGCTGCAGACTCCGCTGCGGCCGCTGCGGGATTGCAGCGAGGCGATCTTGTGACATCTATCGACGGGCATTCAATTCATGATTTCAAAGATCTAGTTGAATATGTTCATCTGCGAGCCGGCGATCCGCTGAACGTATCCATCCTGCGCGGCGGGGCGCCCCAGGACGTTGTCGTAACGCCGCGCCGGGTCAACGTGACCGATCCCTTGACCCATCGCTCCATGCAGATCGGCCGCATCGGCGCGGCGCCGATGGACAATCCGACACGCCTTCGCCTGACGCCTGTGGAAGGTGTGAGATGGGGCGCCGGGGAAACCTGGAACATTGTTGCGACGACCGTGACCTATCTGGGGCGGATCATGACGGGCAAGGAATCTGCGAATCAACTGTCCAGCTTCCTTGGAATGGCGCAGACCGCCGGCTCGGTTGTGAAGGACGGGGCGGAAAGCTCAGACAATCTTCAGGGCAAAGCGGTCGGGGTCGCCTTGAATTTGCTCAGTTTCACCGCTTTGGTGTCCACGGCGGTCGGGTTCATGAATCTGCTGCCGGTGCCGGTCCTCGACGGCGGCCATCTGGTGTTCTACGCGTATGAAGCGGTCGCCCAAAGGCCACTGGGCGCCAAGTTTCAAGCGGCGAGTTATCGGATCGGACTTGCCTTGTTGGTCGGATTAATGTTGTTCGCGACCTGGAATGATATTCAGCAGCGAAGCATCTTCAATCTCCTGGGCCTTTCGTCATAAGGCTCGGCCCATTCAGTACGGATGACCAGCGCCTGATGCAGATCTCCTCGCCTCTCGCCCGCCGGGCCAAACTCCTTCCCGGCTTGGTCCTCCTGCTGAGCTCCACGATGCTCGTGGCCCCGGCCCTGGCCCAGACCGCTGGGCAGCGGTCGGGCGCGCTCCCCGGCAGCCGCGCAGACGGCGTCAACCCGGCGGACACACCCAAGGTGACGCCCGGTGTGAAGCCGGCCCCGGCGCCTACCGCCGACGATATCAATCGCGCCGCTTCCAAGGGCGGGACCACGCCGGTTCCTCCCGCGGCGTCGGCTCCGTCGTCGTTGGCGCCCGTTGCGCTCGTCCGGAAGATCACGATCAAGGGCAACGAACGCATTGAGTCTGGAACGATCCAGTCCTACTTGCCGATCGCGGTCGGGGAGGGGGCGGACGCCTCCCGAATCGACCTCGCCCTGAAGACTCTCGCGCGAACGGACCTGTTCAGCGATGAGCGGATTGAGCTGAATCCGGAAACCGGCGAGCTGGTTGTTCGGGTCGTTGAAAATCCGATCATCAATCAGGTGGTGTTCGAGGGCAACTCGGCTCTGGCGACGGACAAGCTCCGCGACGAAGTCTCGATCCACCCGCGGGCAATCTTCACGAAGAGCCATGTGCTCCAGGACGTCCAGCGCATTGTCGAACTGTATCGCCGTTCCGGTCGGATTTCGGTTGTTGTCACGCCGAAGATCGTGGAACTGCCCCAGCGTCGCGTCGATCTTGTGTTCGAGATCAGCGAAGGCCCGAAGACTGGCATCCTCAGTGTAAACTTCCTTGGCAACAAGGCGTTCAGCGCTAACCAGCTACGGGACGTGGTTGTCACCAAGGAAACACGCTGGTGGCATCTGTTCAGCTCGAACGATAACTTTGATCCGGACCGGATCGAGTACGACCGTGAGCAGTTGCGCAAACACTACTCCAATCGTGGATATTATGACTTCCGCGTTGTGTCTTCGACAGCTGAGCTCCAGCCTGACCAGAAGAACTTTTCGGTCACTTACGTCGTTGAGGAAGGCCCCAAGTACAAGTTCGGCCGCCTGCGCGTCGACACCGACCTGAAGAAGCTGAACAGCGATGTCCTGCGGGCGATCCTGCCGATCAAGGAAGGTTCTGTCTTCGCGAACGAGAGGATTGAATCAGCGGTCGACAGTTTGACCTTCGCCGCCGGGGCTGCAGGTTTCGCATTCGTCGACATTCGCCCTCGATATCACGCCAATGCGGACAGCCGCACGGTTGATGTCACCTTTGATGTCAAGGAAGGCCCCCGCGTCTACGTTGAGCGGATCGATATTGTCGGCAACACCGTAACCCTCGATCACGTCATCCGTCGTGAGATCAGTCTGGCCGAAGGCGACGCCTATAACCGCGTGCTGGTTGACCGTTCGAAGACGGAGATCAAGCGCCTCGACTTCTTCAAGACCGTCGATATCGACCAACTGCCGGGCAGCGCCTCAGACAAGACCATTCTTCGGGTGAAGGTGCAGGAGCAGCCCACCGGAGAGCTGTCATTCGGGGCCGGCTATTCTTCGGTCGACCAGCTCCTTTTGGACATCGGCGTCAGCCAGCATAACTTCCGCGGACGCGGTCAGGATCTCAGACTGCGTGCGTCCGTTGGTTCACTTAGGCAACAGATCGATCTCGCCTTCACGGAGCCTAGGTTCCTGGATCGCGACCTGCGCGCCGGGATCGACATCTACTCATACCGATACGACTATTCGAACCAGGCTGGTTTCAATTCGGAGTCTGTCGGTTCGACGTTGAACCTCGGGTTCCCGTTGAATGTGAACACCTATCTGTCTACCCGCTACTCGATTCACAGTGACCGGGTTGTGGTGTCCAACGGGGCCTGCTCGGGCGCTAGCGTGTCACGCACGATCTGTGATCAGACCGGCGAGCACCTGACGTCCCTTCTTGGGTACACGCTGACCCTGGACCGTCGGAATGACCCGCGTCACGCCACGCGGGGGTATTATGTCAACTTCAAGCAGGACTTCGCCGGCGTCGGCGGTGACGTGAAATATCTGCGCACGGAAGTCGAAGGCGGCTGGTACCACGGCTTCAACTCAGCATTCGTTTGGCAGATCACGGGATCGGCTGGGCTTGTGTCCGGCTGGGGTGGCGACTCGATCCGCATCAACGACCGCTTCTTCAAGGGCGGCAACACGTTCCGCGGGTTCCAAGTGGCCGGTATCGGCCCACGGGACACGCAGTATGATGAAGCGCTCGGCGGTAAGGCCTACATCATCGGTACGAACGAGCTGAGCATCCCCAACGGGCTACCCGAACAGTATGGAATTCGCACGTCTCTGTTTATCGACGTGGGCACGCTCGGGCTTCTGGACAAGTCGGCCAAGGCGACTGGCACCTATGGCGCGACCAATCCGAGGATCGTAGACGATCTTGGGTTGCGCGCCTCGACCGGTTTGAGCGTATTCTGGACTTCGCCTCTGGGGCCGATTCGTCTGGACTTTAGCCAAGTTTTGGCCAAAGAGACGTACGACAAGACAGAGAGCTTCCGTTTCTCAACCAGCACACAGTTCTGAGGCCATGACCCTAAGCAAAACCCTCCTTACGGCGATCTCGGCGCTCGCCCTGATGTCGCCAGCTGTCGGCGCGCTCGCACAGACCGCCGCCAAGTCGAAGCCCAAGGCCGCCGCGACTTCGGCGCCTGCCGCAGCTCCGGCCCCGCCGCCTCCGCCGCTCCAACTCGGCGCCGGTATCCCCGGCGTGTGCGTATTCAGCGAGGAGGCTGCGGTCAGCCGCTCGTCGGCCGGCGACACGATCAACAAGCGCATGCAGCAGTTGGGCGCGCAGGTGCAAGCTGAGCTTGGGCCGGAACAAACCAGCCTCGACGCAGACATCAAGGCGTTTAAGGCCCTTCCGCAAGACCAGCAGCAGGCCCAAGGGCCCGCTCTGCAGCAACGCGTTCAGGACTTTGAAGGCAAGCGCGCGCTTCGCCAGCGGGAACTTGAAACCACTCTGCGCAAGGCCATCGGCCGCGTCGACGGTGAGTTGGAACCAATCATTCGCGTGGTTGTGGCCAGCCGGTCCTGCGGCCTTCTGTTGAAGGCTGACAACGCGATTTATGCAGCGAACCCGACGATGGATATCACGTCTGCCGTGATCGAAAAGCTGAATACGAAATTGCCTTCGGTGACGTTTGATCGTGAACACCTTGACGCGCAAGCTGCCGCCGCACAGCGCTAATTATAGATCTGTCGAACCAGCGGACGTCGGCTTCGGAGACCGAAGTGCCTGACGTCCGCTTTTTCGAATCTTATGGTCCTTTGTCGTTAACAGAGGTCGCACAAGTTGGCGGCGCCGTGGTTTCAAACGGTCCGTCGGGCGAGGTGCTGATTTATGGCGCTGCTCCGCTGGGCAAGGCCGGGTCAGCGGACGTGTCTTTTCTCTCGGATCGACGGTATCTTGAGAGTTTCAGGGAGACCGCTGCCGCGGCGGTTTTCGTGCATCCTTCACATGCGGGAGAGGCTCCGCCCCATTGCGTTGTCCTGGCGTCGGGAGAGCCACAGGCCGCCTATGCGCGCATTGCAAGCCGGCTATATCGACCTCGACGGCACGAAGTCGACACACCCCGGATCCATCCCAGCGCCAAGATTGAGGACGGCGTTTCGATGGGACATGGGGTCGTCGTGGGTCCAGATGCTCAGATTGGCGCAGGCACCATCATCGACGCCAATGCGGTTATCGGACCTGGCGTTGCGATCGGGCGGGACTGCCAGATCGGCGCGGGGGCGTCGATCGGTTTTGCGCTCATTGGCGATCGGGTGCGGATCTATGCGAACGCGGTGATCGGTCAGGAAGGCTTCGGTGTCGCTGGATCTGGCCAGGGGGCGGTCGACATCCCTCAACTGGGTCGCGTCATCATTCAAGACGATGTGACGTTGGGCGCTTGCGTCTGCGTCGACCGCGGCGCCTGGGACGACACGGTCATTGGGGAACGCACCAAGGTCGATAATCTCGTTCAGATCGCCCACAACGTGCGCATTGGCCGAAACTGCGTTCTTGCGGCACATACGGGATTGTCGGGAAGCGTCGTTGTGGGCGACGGTGTGCGCTTCGGAGGCCGCGCCGGGGTGGGTGACCACAGGACAATCGGGCCTGGCGCGTCCGTGGCAGCCGGAGCCGGAGTGCTTCGGGATATTCCGGCAGGCGAGACCTGGTCCGGAACTCCAGCGAAACCGCTTTGGCGATATCTCAGAGAGACCGCTTGGCTGACACGCCAGACTCAACAGAAGGGCAAGGCGAAGCGCAGCGACGGCGAAGGGGGGGAGTCATGATCGAAGACACAAAGACGGAAGGTTCAGCAGAGTCTCAAATGGTCGGTCCGAGCGTTGAAATCGCGGAGATCATGGAGCGCCTGCCGCACCGTTATCCGTTTCTGCTGATTGACCGTTGCGAAGACTACCGTCCGGGCGAGTCCATCATCGGCATCAAATGTGTGTCGGTGAACGAGCCCTATTTCCAGGGACACTTTCCGGACAATCCCGTTATGCCGGGTGTGTTGATCGTCGAGGCTATGGCGCAGTCCGGAGCCGTGATGATGTCGAAGACACTCGACGTGGACAAGCGGGGCAAGACGATCCTGTTCATGACCCTGGACAATGTCCGATTCCGGCTTCCAGTTCGTCCCGGCGACATATTGAAGATGCACGTGCGTACGCTGAGAGTGCGCGGGGATATCTACAAGTTCCGCGGAGAAGCGTCCGTCAACGGCAAGGCAGCGGCGGAAGCCGAGTGGGCCGCCATTTTGATTGAGAACCCGAAATGACCAAGATCCATCCCACCGCCGTGGTGGACCCGGCGGCGGAATTGGCCTCGACAGTCGAAATCGGTCCGTACTGTCTCATTGGGCCAAATGTGACGCTGCACGATGGCGTCAGCCTGGTGTCGCATGCAACGGTCGCGGGTGTGACGGTCGTGGGCGCAGAGACGGTGATCGGCCCGTTTTCCTCGATCGGCGGGCCTCCCCAGCATCTGGCGCACAAGGGTGAAGAAACGCGTCTCGTGATCGGAGAGCGAAATTCGATCCGCGAACATGTGACGATGAACACCGGAACCGTGTTGGGCGGCGGCGTGACCACAGTCGGCTCCGACGGGCTCTACATGGTCGGATCCCACGTCGCCCACGACTGCGTGGTGGGTGACAAGGTCACCTTCGCCAACAACGCAACCCTTGCCGGCCACGTGACAGTCGGCGACTTCGTGTTCATGGGCGGGCTGTGCGCCGTGCATCAGTTCTCCCGGATCGGGCGTTACGCCTTTGTTGGGGGCGGCGCCATCGTGACCCGCGACATCATCCCGTTCGGCTCAGTCTGGGGGAACCACGCCCGGCTTGAAGGCCTGAATCTGGTGGGCCTAAAGCGACGGGGCTTCAGCCGCGAGGCGATCAATGACCTGCGCGCCGCCTGGCGTCTTCTGTTCGCCCCGGAAGGCGCATTCCAGGAGCGACTTGAGGATGTGGCGCGAGTCTTTGCCGGTTCAAAGGAAGTCTCCGAAATCGTAGATTTCATCCGGGCGGACAGCAACCGTCCACTTTGCCAGCCTGGGCTGTGACCTCGAACCTCCCCAAGATCGGGATCATCGCCGGTGGAGGCGATCTGCCGCCCACCCTGGCCCAGCATTGTCGCGACATCGGTCGGGACTATCACGTCTTTCGACTTCGGGGCTTTGCCGACCAACCGCTGTCTGCATTCCCCGGGGATGTGGTCGGTATTGCTGAAGTAGGGCACTTGATCGGCCTTTTGAAGGCGACCGGTTGTCGGCGGTTGTGCTTCGCCGGCTACGTCAAGCGGCCGGATCTGTCCGCACTGAAGCCCGATTTCAAGGGTCTGACCATCTTCCCGGGAGCGATTGCCGCGGCTCGGCACGGCGACGACGCCCTGATGCGATACATGATGTCGGTCTTCGAGGCGGAAGGCTTCGGGATTGAGGGCGCCGAAGAAGTTCGGGGCGATCTGAAGCTTGGCATGGGACCTATAGGCGCCGTGCGTCCGTCCGCTGATCATGAGCGCGACATGGAAAAGGCGGTGGCCATCGCCAGGGCCATCGGCGCCCTTGATATCGGTCAAGGCGCAATCGTGGTCGACGGTCTCGTTTTGGCCGTGGAGGCTCAGGAAGGGACCGACGCGATGCTGGAGCGCTGCGCAGCTCTGCCGGGGGATGTCCGCGGAACGGCGGCCGACCGAAGAGGCGTGCTGGCCAAATGCGCCAAACCCATTCAGGAACTCCGAATCGACCTGCCCACCATCGGTGTCGCGACGGTCGAGCGCGTGGCCGCCGCTGGCCTTGCGGGCATTGTGGGCGAGGCGGGAAGAATGCTGGTCATGGATCGGCCGCAGACACTGGAGGCGGCGGATCGACTCGGCGTCTTCATCGTCGGCGTCGCGCCGCCGCAACCCTGATGACCGAGACCATCCGGATCCTTATCACGGCGGGAGAGGCGTCGGGCGACCGCCTCGGCGCCAATCTGATCACCCAACTTCGAAGACTTCGCCCAGACGTGACCTTTGAGTTTGCGGGCGTCGGCGGCCGCCAGATGGCCGAGCAGGGGTTTGAAAGCCTCTTTGATCTGTCCGAGCTTTCGGTGCTCGGTCTCTTTGAAGGCGTTATGGCGCTGAGGCGCATTCAG
>CAIUZX010000157.1 GCA_903903715.1 uncultured Caulobacterales bacterium | reverse complement strand
GGCCTGCTCGACAGCGTCCACGCCATGACCACCTTCCTCAACCTGATCGCCGCCGAGCCGGACATCGCGCGGGTGCCGATCATGATCGACAGCTCCAAGTGGGAGGTGATCGAGGCCGGCCTGAAGTGCGTCCAGGGCAAGGCCATCGTCAACTCGATCTCGCTCAAGGAAGGCGAAGAGGCGTTCCTGACGCAGGCGCGCCTCGTGCGCGACTACGGCGCCGCCATGGTGGTGATGGCCTTCGACGAGCAGGGCCAGGCCGACACGCTGGAGCGCAAGGTCGCGATCTGCACCCGCGCCTATCGCCTGCTGGTGGATGTCGCCGGCGTGCCGCCCGAGGACATCATCTTCGACCCCAATGTCTTCGCGGTCGCCACCGGCATCGAGGAGCATGACGGCTACGGCGTAGCCTTCATCGAGGCGACGCGCCAGATCCGTTCCACGCTGCCGCACGCCCATATCTCCGGCGGCGTCTCGAACCTGTCGTTCTCGTTCCGCGGCAACGAGCCGGTGCGCGAGGCGATGCACGCGGTGTTCCTCTACCACGCCATCGCCGCCGGCATGGACATGGGCATCGTCAATGCGGGCGAGCTGCCGGTCTACGACACCATTCCCCTCGCCCTGCGCGACGCGGTGGAGGACGTGATCCTGAACCGCCGCGACGACGCGACGGAGCGGCTGGTCGACATCGCCCCCAACTACAAGGGCGACAAGTCCGAGGCCCGGGTCGTGGACCTGAAGTGGCGGGACGAGCCGGTCGCCGAGCGACTGGCCCACGCCCTGGTGCACGGGATCAATGACTACATCGTCGAGGACACGGAAGCTGCGCGCCTCGAAGCCAGGCGCCCGCTGGAGGTGATCGAAGGCCCGCTGATGGCCGGGATGGGCCGGGTCGGCGACCTCTTCGGCGCCGGAAAGATGTTCCTGCCGCAGGTGGTCAAGTCCGCCCGCGTGATGAAGCAGGCCGTCGCGCACCTCTTGCCCTACATGGAGCTCGACAAGGCCGAGGGCGAGCAGGAGCGCGCGGGCCGGATCATCATGGCGACCGTGAAGGGCGACGTGCACGACATCGGCAAGAACATCGTCGGCGTCGTGCTGCAGTGCAACAATTACGAGGTGATCGACCTTGGCGTCATGGTTCCGGCGGACCGGATCATCGACGCGGCGGTGGAGCATCAGGCCGACGCCATTGGCCTCTCCGGCCTCATCACCCCCTCCCTCGACGAGATGGTGTTCGTCGGGCAGGAGATGGAGCGGCGGGGCCTGAAGATCCCCCTGCTGATCGGCGGCGCGACCACCTCGAAGACCCACACCGCCGTGAAGATCGCCCCGGCCTATCCGTCGGGCGCGACGCAATATGTGCTGGACGCGAGCCGCGCGGTGGGCGCGGTGTCGCTGCTGTTGTCCAAGGACACGCACGAGGCGACGCGGGCGGAGATCGAGGCGGACTATGACCGCGTCCGCGCCCAGTTCGCCCGCGGGCAGACGGCCCGCAACCGCACGCCCTTGAGCGCCGCCCGCGCCCAGCCCTTCGCCATCGACTGGGCGGGCTATGCGCCGCCGAGGCCCAGCTTCCTTGGCCTTCGCACCTTCGAGGCCTTTGATCTGGCCGAGCTCGCCAAGACCATCGACTGGACGCCCTTCTTCCAGAGCTGGGACCTCGTCGGCCGCTATCCCGACATCCTGACCGACGAGGTGGTGGGGGAGGCCGCGACGTCCCTGTTCAAGGACGCCCGCGCGCTCTTAGACCGGATCATCGCCGAAAAGCGCTTTACCGCCAGCGCGGTGGTCGGTTTTTGGCCCGCCAATGCGCAAGGCGACGACATCGTTCTTTATACGGACGAAAGCCGCAAGGAACAGCTCGCTCGCCTGCACACCCTGCGTCAGCAGATGGAAAAGTCCGGCGACCGGGGCCATGCGGCCCTCTCCGACTTCATCGCGCCGGAGGGGACGGCGCCCGACTATATCGGCGGCTTCGTCGTCACCGCAGGCCATGGCGAGACCGAGTTTGCGAGCGAATTCCGCAAGGCGGGGGACGACTATTCGGCCATCATCGTCTCGGCCCTGGCCGACCGGCTGGCCGAATCCTTCGCCGAGCGCCTGCACGCCGAGGTGCGCAAGGAGCTCTGGGGCTATGCGCCGGAGGAGGCCCTGTCGGTCGAGGACCTGCTGGCCGAGCGCTATGTCGGCATCCGCCCCGCGCCCGGCTATCCCGCCCAGCCCGACCATACGGAAAAGGCGACGCTCTTCACCCTCCTCGACGCCACGGCCCGCTCAGGGGTGAAGCTGACGGAAAGCTACGCCATGACCCCCGGCGCGGCGGTCAGCGGCCTTTATTTCAGCCACCCGCAGGCCCACTATTTCGGCGTCGGCCGCATCGACCGCGACCAGGCCGAGGACTACGCCGCCCGCAAGGGCTGGACCGTCACCCAGGCCGAACGCTGGCTTTCGCCCATCCTCGCCTATACGCCGCGGGGGTAGCGAATAAGGGGGAGCCCTCAGCTCCGCCACTTCAGGTTGGTCGGCTCGACGGGGTTCTTGAAGGCGGGGCCGCCGCGTCTTGAGGCGATCCAGGCTTTCTTCAGCGCCTGGTACCACTTCGCTTGACGATCCGCGTCGTCGATCCAGATCAGGGGCGGGTCGTAGCGCAGGCCCTCGTTCTGCAGGTTCACCATGTCCCCGTCCTGCTTCAGGAACCGCCGCGCGCCCTCGCGGATGAAGGGGGCCAGCAGCACGAACGCCGGGTGGTCGGACCAGACGAGCTGGGTGATGCGGGTCTTGGTTTCGGTGAGCGGGGTGAGGCAGGTCAGGGCCAGCACCTGACGGCGGCCGACCTTGATATGCTCCCAGCGAAAGCCCGGCAGGCGGAAGGTGATCTCCGTCTCCGGCGCGCCGCCCAGGATGGCGTAGGCCCGGCTGTTGCGCGACGGCGCGTGACGGGCCATGGCGAAGCCGTAGTCGCGAGGCTCGAAGCGCTTTTCCTTATCGTACAGGCTCTTGGACGAGCGCCACCACCACTGCTGGTGCACGTAAGGGCCGTGGGCCGGGTCCATCAGACCGACGACCGCGTGGTCGATATGGCTGTCGAAATCCATCCGTTCGATGAGCTTCGGCCCGCCCCCGACCACGCCCTCGAAGCTTGGCGGCGGCATGGCGGGCGTGTCGTCCTTCGCCGTCTCGCCCATATAGATGAAGACGAGGCCTTGAGCTTCGTGCACCGGCCAGCGGCGGACCTTGATCCGCTCGCTCTCCATCGCCTGATCGGCGACGAGGGAGGGGATCTTGGAGCAGGCGCCGTCGGAGGTGCGAAAGCGCCAGCCGTGATAGGGGCACTCGACCGCGCTCTGCCCCGCCGGGTCCTTGACCAGCTTGCCCGCCGACAGGGGCGCGGCGCGGTGAGGGCAGATGTCCTTGAGCGCATAGACGTCGCCCGTCCGGTCCCGCCCGATCAGGATCGGCTCCCCTAAGATCTCGAAGCGCTGCAGGGCGCCCGCCTTCAGCTCGCTGGAGACCGCCGCGAAATACCACATGTCATAGATGAAGCCGCGCCCGACGCCGGTCGGGGGCGGGGCGGCGGAGGGGCTGTCGGTGGCGGCGTCGTCGAGCATGGCCCTTATATACCTTCCGCCGCCCGCCTTGCGAAGTCCGGGAGAATCCGGAAGGGTTTTGCGCTGTCGCATCGTCCTGCCGGAAAACCGGCGATCCCTTTTCCGGACGGCGCCTCAAGCCTTCAGATCAGGGTCCAGTGTCTGGCCCGCGTCGAGCTGGACGCCAAAGCTGTTCAGGATCATCGACACCTGGGTGTACTGGCCGACGGTGAAGACGACATCCATGCAGGTCTTGGCGTCAAAGTG
>CAIUZX010000156.1 GCA_903903715.1 uncultured Caulobacterales bacterium | reverse complement strand
TATCCCACGCGCGCTCTGACGTCGCGGGCCTGATCGCTGTTGGTCGGAGGGGCGGAGGCCGTGGCCCGGACCACGCGGTTTCCGTAGGCTGGAGGTCTAGCTTGGAGGTGATCATGCGCCTGTTGGCCTTTGGCTTGGCGCTGGTGACGACGTCCTCCTCAACCCAGACTGATTTGCAAATCGGTCGGCGAAGGATTATTTATCGGTCATGGGAAAGCGGGTCGCCGCCACCGTGAAACACTCGAAACCCCAGGCAGAAGCGCCTGATGACTCCACCCTGTCGGGCGGCTTCAAGACGATCGCCAATGCGCTGAAGCCCATGTCCAGACAGGGCTCGATCTCGATGGCCCAGGCGCGAAAGGCCGTCCAGGATTACGTCCGCGCCTCCTCGAAGTAGTCTGTGGCCAAGGCTCCCACCAGCAGCGTCTTCATCAACTGTCCGTTTGACGATGCGTTCGCGCCGGGGTTCCAGGCGCTGGTCTTTGCGGTCATCCGGTGCGGCTTTCAGGTGCGCTGCGCCAAGGAGATGGCCGACGGGGCGCAGACGCGGGTCGACAAGCTCTACCATCTGATCGAGCAGTGCCGGTACGGCATCCACGACCTGTCTCGGACCGAGCTCGACGCCGCCAGCGGGCTTCCGCGCTTCAACATGCCCTTGGAGCTTGGCCTGTTCCTCGGCGCCAAGCGCTATGGCGACAAACCGCAGAAGGCCAAGCGCTGCGCCATCATGGACGTGGACCAATACCGGTATCAGACGTTCATCTCGGATCTGAACGGGATGGACATCCACGCCCATGGCGGCGATCCGCGTCGGATGGTGGAGCATGTGCGGACGTTTCTTCTGACCACCTCGGGCCGCAGGACCATTCCGGATCTGGTCGAGCTCCTTGAAAGTTATGACCGGTTTGTGGAAGCCTTGCCCACCCTGGCCGCTCCGTTCCACGCCGATCCGCTGAAGGTGATCTATCCAGACTTCGAGCGCCTGGTGATCAACTGGACCCAGGCGGGGCTTTAAGGACGAAGCGATCCGCCCCGGCTGATCTGGACACCTGCTGAGCCCTCGGCCACTCTGATGGGCGGAGGCGCCCCATGTCCACGACCACCCACATCGCTCTTTTCGCAAGTCTTGTGCTAGTCTCGCAGAGCGCGGCGATGGCGGGCGTGTTCTACAACAATCCCGGCGCAGCGGGTCTGGAGCACCCGAGGGCCGCCATGGCGCAGGCCGGGCTGGTGCGGGTAAAGCCGGGGGGGAAGGCGAGCTTCTACGCCAATATCGTCAAGGCCGGCTGCCCGTCCCTGACCCCTGCCTGTCGGCGCCGCGGCTATCTGTTGCCGGGAGACGTCGCCGTGGCCGCCTACGTGACCGGCGCCTTCACCGTTGTGGAGTTCGTCGGGGCCAAGGGCGACATTTCCGACGGCGCGATCGAAACCCGCCTTCTGGAGCGCATCGAGACGCCGAAGCCTTCGCCTTCGGACTGGATCGGCCATTGGCAGTCCGGCGATGAACAGGACATCGTCATCACCCGCACGTCCGACCCGTCCGTGTTGAGCTTTCGCGGCGACGCCACCTGGGGTGGGCACGACAAGTGGCGGGTGGAGCACGGCGGCGTCAATCTCGGCGATTTCGCAGCCTACGTGAAGCCGGTGGGGACGTGGGGCGGGTTCGTCGCCGGTCTCGACGTCGAGATCTAAGGGAATCACCCGGCGCCCGCGATCGGCTCCCAACAGGGACTCAACACCGACTGGACGCGCTATTTCCCGGCCGAGTCCGGCAAGGACGATGACGAATGTCGGGCCAGTTTTCGTCTGCTCGGACCGTACCTTCTCGCCTATACGCCGCTCAATCTCTGTGGCGGGATGAATGTGACCTTTACCGGCGTGTATCGCCGCGCCGCGCCGAAGCGCGGGTGAGCCTTAAGGACCATAACCCTGAAACACGCCACGTCTGCCGCGCTGGATGAACTGGCGCCTTTGCTGGAGGCGCTCCGCAGTCTGCCGGGGTTGAAGGAAAGGTCGCGGGGGGTGTTCTACCGGCGCTCCAAGGCGTTCCTGCATTTCCATGAGGATCCGGCCGGGCTGTTCGCAGACGTGCGCAACGACAGCGGCGACTTTGATCGGATCAAGGTGAGCGACGCGGACGGGCAAGGCGCGTTGCTAGCGCTTGTCGCTCAGATGCTAACGCAAAGAACGTGAGCGGACACGGGTTCTCATCGTCGCGCAGCAAAAACTGGCGCGGCGGGGTGGGGGAGGGGCGGGTAGAACGCTCCGGGCTTGATAATCTCTAGGCATAGGCAGTTGGGTGGTTCGGCCGGAGCGTTTCGCCCGACTTTCGGTCCATTTCCTTCGGGGCGGGGCGTCTTTCTAACCCCTCCATCGCCACACGGGACCCCTAACGTCCTCGACCGGTCCCGGCGTCGACGTCACGGCGTGATCATCGCCTCCCCCTTCGACGGGACGCGTCCATTATGACTCAGGTTTTTGGGGGGTGGATAAGGTCGCGCTATTCGCTGTCGGTGATGCGGCTCTGATAGCGGTGGTCGCGGGCGAGATTCCCGAATTTTGTAAGGTCTTCGTTGAAGGACAGCTTCACCGTGCCGATGGGGCCGTGGCGCTGCTTGCCGATGATAACCTCGGCCACGTGGCGGATGATGTCCATCTCGTCCTGCCAGGCGAGGTGCTCCGGCGTGCCCTCCCGCGGCTCGGCCCGGCCCTTATAGTAGGACTCCCGGTACACGAACATAACGGCGTCGGCGTCTTGCTCGATCGAGCCGGACTCGCGAAGGTCGGAGAGTTGTGGCCGCTTGTCCTCGCGGGACTCCACCTGACGGGAGAGCTGGGAGAGGGCGATCACCGGCACCGCCAGCTCCTTGGCCAGCGACTTCAGGCCCATGGTGATCTCCGACACCTCCT
>CAIUZX010000155.1 GCA_903903715.1 uncultured Caulobacterales bacterium | reverse complement strand
CTTCTCAAGGTGCATAGATGAGTGATCCCAAAGTGACGACTGAACTTGGCGAAAAGCCGAAGGCGCCCGCCGACCCAATCGACACCCGGCTGGTCCGCCGCCTGGCAGACATCCTGAAGGATACGGGCCTCACCCAGATCGAGGTCGAGCGCGGCGATCTGAAGATCCGCGTGGCGCGGGAGCTGACCGCCGCTCCCGTCTACGCCACGGCCCCGATGGCCCCGCCGCCGACGGCAGCGCCCGCCCCTGCGCCGGTTGTCGCCGCCCCGGTCGCCGCCGCTGCGCCAGCGCCCGCCGTGCGCGCCGGAGACCTCGTCAAGTCGCCCATGGTCGGCACGGTCTATCTGCAGCCGCAACCGGGCGCTGACGCGTTCGTCAAGGTGGGCGACACCGTCGCTCAGGGGCAGACGCTTATGATCATTGAGGCGATGAAGACCATGAACCCTGTGCCCGCCCCCAGAGCCGGCAAGGTGGTGGAGCTTCTGGTCGGCGACAGCCAACCCGTCGAATTCGGCGAACCCCTGATCGTCATCGAATAGGCCGCCCGGAATGTTCGACAAGATATTGATCGCTAACCGCGGTGAGATCGCGCTGCGGGTCCATCGGGCCTGCAAGGAGATGGGCATCGCCACGGTCGCGGTCCACTCCGAAGCTGACGCAGGCGCCATGCACGTCCGCCTCGCCGACGAGAGCGTGTGCATTGGCCCTGCGCAGGCGTCGAAGAGCTATCTCAACATCCCGTCCATCATGGCCGCCTGCGAGATCACCGGCGCCCAGGCCGTGCATCCGGGCTACGGCTTTTTGTCGGAGAACGCGCGCTTTGCGGAGATCGTCGAGGCCCACGGCCTGACCTTCATCGGCCCGCGCCCGGACCACATCCGCATGATGGGCGACAAGATCACCGCCAAGGCTGCGGCGAAGAACGCCGGTATCCCCGTCGTGCCCGGCTCCGACGGCGGCGTCGCCACTGACGAGGAAGCCATGGAGGCCGCCGAGCAGATCGGCTTCCCCGTGCTGATCAAGGCCGCGTCCGGCGGCGGCGGTCGCGGGATGAAGGTCGCCAAGGATCGGGACAGCCTGCTCGAAGCCGTCTCCACCGCCCGCTCGGAAGCGGCGGCGGCCTTTGGCGACGGAACCGTTTATATGGAGCGTTATCTCCAGAAGCCGCGCCACGTGGAGCTTCAGGTGATCGCCGACAGTCACGGCAATGTCTGCCATCTGGGCGAACGCGACTGCTCCTTGCAGCGTCGTCATCAGAAGGTGCTTGAAGAGGCCCCCTCCCCGGCGCTCGACGCCGCAGGGCGGGACAAGATCGGCCAGGTGGTGGTCGAGGCGATCAAGAAGATCGGCTATCTCGGCGTCGGCACCATCGAGTTCCTGTACGAGGACGGCGAGTTCTTCTTCATCGAAATGAACACCCGCCTGCAGGTGGAGCATCCGGTCACCGAAGCCATCACGGGCATCGATCTGGTGCGCGAGCAGATCCGAATCGCTGCGGGCCTGCCGCTCTCCTTCACCCAGTCGGACATCGTCTTCGAAGGCCACTCTATCGAATGCCGCATCAATGCGGAGAACCCAAGGACCTTTGCGCCGTCTCCTGGCCAGGTGACCGACTTCCACGCCCCCGGCGGCCTCGGCGTGCGCCTCGACAGCGCCCTCTACGCCGGTTACGTGATCCCGCCCTATTACGACAGTCTCGCAGGCAAGCTGATCGTGCATGGCCGCGACCGGGCCGAGGCGATCGCCCGCATGCGGCGTTGCCTCTCGGAAATGGTCGTCGGCGGCATCGAGACGACCATTCCCCTGTTCCAGGACCTCTTGGTCGAGCCGGACATTCTGGCGGGCGACTATCACATCCACTGGCTGGAACAGTGGATCAAAGCCCAGTCGGGCGCCTGACAGGAGACGCGGCGATGAGAGAGGTCCACATCCGATGACCTTCTCCCTCACGCCGGACGACCTTCTCGGGCTCTACGCGCGGGGCGTGTTCCCCATGGCGGACTCGCGCGATGACCCGGACCTCTACGTCGTCGATCCTCCGATGCGCGGCGTGCTGCCCCTGGACCAGTTTCACCTCTCCCGCAGGCTCGCAAGGACCGTGCGGCAGAACCGGTTCGAGGTGCGCGTCGACACCGCCTTCGACGCCGTCGTCGAGGGCTGCGCGGGTGGCGGACCGGAGCGGCCGAAGACGTGGATCAACGCCGAGATCCAGTCCCTCTATGGCGAACTGCACCGACGCGGCGTGGCGCACAGCATCGAGAGCTGGCGCGACGGGGAACTTGTCGGCGGGCTCTACGGCGTTCGAATAGGCGCGGCCTTCTTCGGCGAGAGCATGTTCTCGCGGGCCACGGACGCCAGCAAGGTGGCGATGGTGCACCTGATCGCGCGCATGTGGGCGGGAGGGTTTCTGCTTCTGGACTGTCAGTTCCTGACCAGCCATCTGGCGACATTCGGAGGTGTCGAGATCCCTCGACGGACCTATCGAATGATGCTGAAGGCCGCGCTCGACCGGCGCGGCGACTTCTATCGCATGCCGATGGCGGCGGACGGCGCCTGCGCCTTGCAGGCGATCAGCCAGAGATCATAGACCGGGTGCTGGAAAGGATGCACCGCCGCGGCGTTGGCGTACATCCAGCCGCGATAGGCTTCCCGCGCCGACACCGAAGCCATGCCCTCAGGTTGCGACAGCACCTGCATGTGCGCGATGGAGTCCGGCGCATCTTCGTCCGCAGCGGTTGTCTCACAGGTGTTGACGGTCACCACGAGGCCCTTGAAGCGGATCGGCTCACCGACCTTGGCTTCGAAGCGCAAGGTTTCGGCCGTAACCTTGTCCACAGCCTGCAGGATGGCGGAGCCATAGCGGGGCCGACGGGTCGGTTCGGCCGGCTTGTCCGGCGCAGCGGTGGCCGCAGCGGCGACGGCGGCGTGCGGGTCGTCGGCCTCGGCCTGCGGCGTCGCGGCTTCCGAAGGCGGGAGGGTGCCGATGGAGTAGTCCCGCGCCAGTCCCGATTTTGCGGCTTCGGTCGGGGCGGACGGTGGGCTCTCCTGCGCCACGACGAGACCGGCTGCGCCAACCGTGGAGACGGCGGCGAAGGCGATCAGGGCGCGACGGAGAGCTTCACGCATTTCGATTATCCCGGATATGGATCAGCGGCGGCCTTGGCCGGCGCCGCGGGAGCCGAAGGCGCCGCCGCGGCGGGCGTGGCCGCGCCTTGCGTCGGTCGCACGAACTGGCCGATCAGACCGAACAGGTCGACCGCGCCTTGCGTATTCTGGAATTCGGCGCCCGGCTTCAGGTCTTCTAGGCTGCCCCCTGGCGCGATGGCCACGAGCTGGCCGCCGAGGAGGCCGCTGGAGGTGATCTTGGCCGTCGAGTCCGCCGGAAGCTTCACGTCCTTGTTGATGACCAGGTGCACCTTGGCGAGATAGGCCTTGGGATCGAGCTCGATCTTGGCGACCGCGCCGACCTTCACGCCCGCGACCCGGACGTCCGCGCCGGTCGCCAGGGCGCCCACATCGCCGAACTTGCCGATCACCTCGTAGCCGCCCGCATCCGCACCCTTGGCCGCATGGCCGAGCGCATAGATCAGAAAGCCCGCCGCTGCCGCCAGCACCACCGCGCCGACGCCGGTTTCCGCCCAAGTTTCGGATTTTGGGGTTTCAGACTTCGCCATCGCTCTTCCGCCTCGCCTGAATTCAAGAGCCCGAAGACGGCGTCCAGGGCTCATAGTCCCCGGTCGACGGCGCGCGGCGACCGCCGCCGATAGCGCCCTTGGGCCGCCACGCATATAGCGTACCGGTAAGATTCGGGATGTGATCTTTTTCCCACTTCTGCCGCTTCAAAGGCGCCTTGGTCGGCGGCTCTTCGAACGTGTAATGCAGCCAGCCGTGCCAGTCGGGGGGAACCTTCGAC
Organism: uncultured Caulobacterales bacterium; assembly: GCA_903903715.1. GTDB lineage: Bacteria > Pseudomonadota > Alphaproteobacteria > Caulobacterales > Caulobacteraceae > CAIMFV01. The sequence continues at coordinate 446 of CAIUZX010000155.1, read as the reverse complement.
GGCTCAGCATAGCCACGGTAGATCACGTAGCGGCGCTTGCGCTGGTCGTAGCTTTCCTTGTTGGTGCGGCACTCATAATAGCGGTTGCCGAACTCGTCGGATCCCACGAGGTTCGCATTGCGGGCGATCGTGAACAGGGTGCCGATCGTGGCGCCGTTCCACCAGGTGAAGATCATCTTGAGCACGCGCTTGACCGCCTTGGCCTGAAAGTCGTTTCGAGACGCGGACTATAGGCGAATTGACGGGCCCGCGTCCAGCGCGGGACCGAAGGTCCGCCGCCGCCCCTCGAAACCGCCCGCCATCTACATATAGTTTTTCGGTGGACAGTTTCCCGCAACCTGTTGCGTATTGTCTGAACCCGTCCTAGCCTCACGCGAAAGGCTAGGGATTGTTGGGGCGGGAAACATGCGTTTCGAACGATGGTTCGCAGAATCTGCGCGGACGGT
>CAIUZX010000154.1 GCA_903903715.1 uncultured Caulobacterales bacterium | reverse complement strand
GTAGGCGCGACCGGCAGGATGCTGGCGTCCTGAGGCGACCATTGCGTTGTCGGTATGATGCTCGCGGCGAAGACACTGGGATCATAAAGCTGGCGACCGACGCCGGCCTGCTCCGAGTTACACGCCTCATCAGCGACGGACGCCCCAGCTGTCGCATCGACAACCGAAGCCGGAATGAGCACATCAGGGTGAAGATTTGGATTGGTCGTCAGCGCGCAAAGCGAGCGATCGAAGGTCGCGACCGGCACGCGGGCAGCCGCATCTCCCAGTCCCTTGGTGTAATGCGCATCGGGATCGGCGGACTCAATTCGCAGAACCTGGGGAGTGCTGTCAGCATGGAACGCGAGTTCGTGACGGGTCGACATAACGACGTCCAGCGACGGGGAAGCCAACGCCGATGCGGCGCCGCCGCAGAGCGCGATCGCCACCCCGATATGCGCGATCAAATATGTTCGCAAGAACAGCCCCTCGACGATCCGCTTCAAAGCGACCGAAATGTCGCAGTCACGGATAATTAACTTCGGTTAACCTTAATCCCGAAGTCGATCACCGGAAAGGGGGAATTTACGCTCGTTATGCAGAATCGCCGAGGCGAAGGATCAGGCCTGAGCGACTGTCGACAGCTTCGCCTTGATCTGACGCTTGATCTTCAAGGCGCGCGACGACAGAACCTCGTCTCGCGAGTTGAGCAGAACAATGTCCAGACCGCCCTTGAAGTCGATCGTCCGCAAGGCGGCGTTCGTGATCTTGAGCTTGAAGGATTGCCCAAGGACGTCAGACGCCAGGGAAATATCCTTCAGAGACGGCAAGAACCGACGCTTGGTCTTGATGTTCGAGTGGCTCACATTGTGACCCACCATCGGGCCCACGCCCGTAATTTCGCATCGACGCGACATGGTGCTGACCTTCAGCGCGGTTCTAAGAACAATAGGCGGATGGCGCGGACACCAATGGGGCCGCGCACGGGAGGCGGTCGTTTAGGGCAGTCTGACCCGATGAGTCAAGGCAAAGTCGCCTGATCTCCGAAACGAGAGACACAAATTTCTGCTGACGATTTTGATCGTCGCCCCTTCCGCCCCGGCGCACCCACACTAAGATGTGTTCCTGAAAGCCGGGCGAGGCCCGGTCACGTCACGACGCACGGGTGTTTGGAACCTGAGCGCGGGACAGCGTCAGCGGGAGAACGTCATGCGCGATTATCTGAAATTCTACATCAACGGCGCCTGGGTCGATTCGATCACGCCGAAGACCCTGGACGTGATCAATCCGGCGACCGAAGGCGTCGCTGGACGCATCAGCCTGGGCTCGGCTGCGGACGTCGACCTTGCGGTGAAAGCCGCACGCACCGCGTTCGAGAGCTTCTCCCGCACCAGCCGCGCCGAGCGCGTCGAGCTCCTGGAGCGCATCGTCGAGGAGTACAAGAAGCGCTACGCCGACATGGCGGCGGCGATCACCGAAGAAATGGGCGCGCCGGGCTGGCTGTCCCAGAGGGCCCAGGCGGCGATGGGCGTCGGCCACTTGCAGACGGCGATCGAGGTCCTGAAGGCCTACAAGTTCGAAGACCTGCGCGGCACGACTCTGATCGCCAAGGAGCCCATCGGGGTCTGCGGCTTCATCACGCCTTGGAACTGGCCTGTGAACCAGATCGCAACGAAGGTGGCGCCGGCTATCGCCACCGGCTGCACCATGGTGTTGAAGCCGTCGGAAGTCGCGCCGTTCTCGGGATACATCTGGACCGAGATCATGCACGCGGCCGGCGTGCCTGCGGGCGTCTACAACATGATCAACGGCGACGGCCCCTCTGTCGGCGCAGCGATCTCCAGCCATCCGGGCGTGGACATGGTGTCCTTCACCGGCTCCACCCGCGCCGGGATCGAAGTGGCCAAAAACGCCGCTCCGACCGTCAAGCGCGTGCATCAGGAGCTTGGAGGCAAGTCGCCGAACATTATCCTCGAGAATGTCGAACTCGAAGCGGCGGTGAAACGCGGCGTCCAGGCGGTCATGCTGAACTCGGGACAGTCCTGCAACGCCCCGACCCGCATGTTCGCTCCGGCCAAGAAGATGGACGCGGTGATCGCCGCGGCCAAGGAACAGGCCGAAGCGACGACGGTCGGCGATCCAAACGGCAACGCCCAGATGGGCCCCGTGGTGTCCGAAGTTCAGTGGAACAAGATCCAGGGCCTCATCAAGAAGGGCATCGACGAAGGCGCGACCCTCGTCGCCGGCGGCCTCGGTCGTCCGGACGGGATCGACAAGGGCTACTACGTGAAGCCGACCGTGTTCGCGAACGTGACGCCGGACATGTCGATCTCGAAGGAAGAGATCTTCGGACCGGTGCTCTCGATCCTTCCCTATGAGTCCGTCGACGACGCCATCGCCATGGGCAATGACACCGAATATGGCCTCGCCGCCTACGTGCAGGGCTCCGACATTGAAGAGGTCCGAAAGGTTGCTTCGAAGCTGCGTGCTGGACAGGTGACCCTGAACGGCGCCGGTCCCGACATGATGGCTCCGTTCGGCGGCTACAAGCAGTCGGGCAACGGCCGCGAGTGGGGCGACCACGCGTTCGGCGAGTTCCTGGAAACCAAGGCGGTCATCGGCTACGGCGCCTGATCGCTTGATACGTGCGCGTCCGGGTCGCCCCGGGCGCGCACTTCTCCCGTGACGCGGGAGGGAATTTGTGCGAGTTCAGTTTTAGGACGGACGGCTGAAGATCGTCCAAAATGGCATTCATTTGCGGGAACGGACGTCACGCCATGAGCACCTCTGCAGACATCGTCATCGTCTCGGCCGCGCGGACTCCGGTCGGCGCATTCAACGGCGCGCTCTCCGGCGTGTCCGCCAGTGAGCTTGGCCGCACGGCCATCGCCGCGGCTCTGACCCGCGCCGGCGTGCCGGCGGCGGACGTGGACGAGGTGATCCTCGGTCAGGTGCTACAGGCGGGCGCAGGCCAGGGGCCGGCCCGTCAGGCCTCTGTGAACGCAGGCGTGCCTGTCGAGAGCCCGGCCTGGAGCCTCAATCAGCTTTGCGGATCCGGCCTTCGCGCCGTGGCGCTGGCTTATCAGCAGATCGCCCAGGGCGATGCGAAGATCGTCGTCGCCGGCGGCCAGGAAAGCATGAGCGCGGCCCCTCACGCGGCGCATCTGCGGTCGGGCCAGAAGATGGGCGACCTCGGCTTCGTCGACACCATGATCAAGGACGGCCTGTGGGACGCCTTCCACGGCTATCACATGGGTCAGACGGCGGAGAACATCGCCGCTCGATGGCAGATCACCCGGGACGATCAGGATCGCTTCGCCGTGGCGTCGCAGAACAAAGCCGAAGCCGCCCAGAAGGCCGGTCGGTTCAAGGATGAGATCGCGCCGGTCACGATCAAGGGCCGCAAGGGCGATATCGTGGTCGACAGCGATGAGTACATCCGTCACGGCGTGACCCTCGACAGCATCTCCGGCCTGCGTCCGGCCTTCACCAAGGACGGCAGCGTGACGGCGGCGAACGCGTCAGGCCTGAACGACGGCGCCGCCGCTTTGGTGGTGATGAGCGCTGCGGAGGCCAAGGCCCGCGGCCTCACGCCGCTGGTGCGCATCGCCTCATGGGCCAATGCGGGCGTCCCGCCCGAGATCATGGGCACGGGACCGATACCGGCCATGAAGAAGGCGCTGGAAAAGGCGGGTTGGTCCGTCGGGGATCTTGATCTGGTCGAGTCCAACGAAGCCTTCGCGGCTCAGTCCTTGTGCGTGGTGCGCGAGCTGGGTCTCGACCCGACAAAGGTGAATGTGAACGGCGGCGCGATCGCGATCGGCCATCCGATCGGCGCCTCCGGCGCGCGGATCCTGACCACCCTGATCCACGAGATGACCAAGTCCGGCGCCAAGAAGGGCGCGGCCACGCTGTGCGTCGGCGGCGGCATGGGCGTCGCGCTCTGTGTTGAGCGCTGATCCACACAAGAAACCACTGGGGAGAGACGACATGTCTGGACGGGTTGCATTGGTCACGGGCGGCACCCGCGGCATCGGAAAGGCGATTACCCAGAGGCTTGCGGCGGACGGTTATCGCGTCTGTGCAGGGTACGCGGGCAATGACGCCGCCGCCAAGGCCTGCGCCGAGGAGCTCGGCGTCGAGATCGTGAAGGGCAATGTCGGCGACTATGATGACTGCGTCCGCGCGGTCAAGGAAGTCGAAGACAAACTCGGCCCGATCGAGATCCTGGTGAACAACGCCGGCATCACCCGTGACGCCATGCTGCACAAGATGTCCAAGGAGCAGTGGAACGAGGTCATCTTCGTCAACCTGGCCTCCATCTTCAACATGAGCCGTCAGGTCATCGACGGTATGCGCACGGCAGGCTTCGGCCGGATCATCAACATCAGCTCGATCAACGGCCAGAAGGGCCAGATGGGGCAGACCAACTATTCCGCCGCAAAGGCGGGCGTGATCGGCTTCACCAAGGCCCTCGCCCAGGAGACCGCGGCGAAGGGCATCACCGTGAACGCCGTCGCGCCGGGCTATATCGACACTGAAATGGTGTCCGCCGTGCCGGAAGCCGCCCTCGCCAAGATCGTCGCCGGTATTCCGGTCGGCCGCCTTGGACACGCTGAAGAAATCGCAGCCTGCGTCGCCTTCCTGGCGCGAGATGACTCAAGTTTCATTACCGGGGCCACGATTACGGCCAATGGCGGTCAATACTTCACAAGCTGATCGAGCCTGAAGCGCAAAGCCTGAACTCAGGCGCATCATCGCCAAAAATGCGCCCTAGTCCCACGTCATTGCGTAGGGATGGGTCAGACCAAGGTCACTTCGCGCTGCTCGCGGGTCTCAAGCTTGACGCGGTCAGCGGTGATCTGCGCAGCGAGCTTGGCGCTATGCGTCGCCACAGGCGCGCACGCGCAAGCGCCCAGCCTGCGTGACTTCCTGCTTCCGCGTCACGCCGAGCCAACCGGGCTCTCGCCCGGACGGTATCTTCCGGCCGAAGGGGAAGCATTTGTCGTCGATCGCGGTCAGACTGGCGCGCTCCTGCTCCGCTTTGATGACAATCCTGAGGTCTGGGCGCTTACGCCGGTGGCGGGCCCCCGCGGAGACGTGATCTACAAGGACGATACAGGGGAGACGGTCCTGCGCTCGACGCGGCTCGGCGGGCTCACCCTTTTTACCGGAGATCGCCCGATGGGCGCGCCGGCTGCTTATTCAGGCGACGGACCATCCATTCGTCTTTCCCCCGTCGCCAACGCGAACCTGCTGTTCCAGACGCTTGTACAGTCCAGCCTCCGCGCCAGTCGGGCGGCGCAGCACCTGGTGGTCTTCGAAGCGCATGACCTGACGCCAAAGGATGTGACACCGGCTTCCAGTGCGGTTCTGGCCGATGCGGCGTGGATTACCGCCGAAGCGTTCACGCGTCTCGCAGGACGTGGCGTTCAGGGCAGGAGCCTGGTCGCCAGATTCGCGCGCGTGCAGTTCGCCACCGGCCCGGACGCCCAGGCTCAGGCGGCGGGCTCCGTCGTCGTGATCACCATCAATCCGGACAAGGGATATTCTGGCCGCCCATCGTCAGCTCGGATCATCACGGTGCTGTCGAGAAAATAAGCGCGCGCCGAACCTCGGCGGAACGGCGCGCGACAGATTAGTGCTGGCTTTCCGGGAGACGCACGGTCATGCCGTCCAGGGCGTCTGCGATCTTGATCTGGCAGGACAGACGCGAGTTCGGCTTCACGTTCTCAGCGAAGTCGAGCATGCTCTCCTCCATCGCCGAGCGGTCGCCGGTCTTCTCCAGCCACGCCTCGTCGACATAGACGTGACAGGTGGCGCAGGCGCAGGCGCCGCCGCAATCGGCGTCGATGCCCGGCACATTGTTCTTCACCGCGGCTTCCATAACGGAAAGGCCGGGCTTGGCGTCCACTTCGTGAGTGGCGCCGGAGTGTTCGATAAAGATGATCTTGGCCATGGCTCTTCGTCTTTCGTCGCGGGTTTAGGCCGCGACCTCCTTCATGGATATGGACATATCGCGCAGTTTTTCCGGCGCAACCGGTTTTCTGCTTCCGATGAATTGGCGGCCGGCCATAAATTCCGCGGGCGCGTTGATCGCCTCCACGGCCTGGACCCGGTTTTCCGCGTCAAGATGAAAGACGGCGAACTTCGCCGCATGGGGGTCGCCGCGGACAATCTGACGCACCGCATGGTGCGGCAGTCCCGCAATCTGAAGCTTCAGATCATACTGATCCGACCAGAACCAGGGTGTTTCCGGCGGCGGCGCTGGCTTCCCGCACAGGAGCGCAGCGACCTGCTTGGCTTGCTCCAGCGCGTTGGGCACACTTTCGAGCCGACCCTCGACGCCGTAGGGCCAAAGCGGGCGCCGCGTGCAGTCGCCGATGGCGTAGATCCCGGACACACTGGTCCGGCCCTGGGCGTCAACGATGACACCGTGCTCACAGGCGCAGCCCGCCTGGCGCGCCAGGCTCTCATGGGCGATCGCGCCGACGCCGACCAGAGCGGCGTCGCAAGGGAGAACGCGGCCATCCGACAACTGAACGCCCGAGACCGCGCCATCTCGCGCGACGAACGCCTCGACCCCGGCGTTGAGCTCAAACACAACGCCGCGATCCCGATGATAGGTCTGGAAGAAGCTGGACAGGGTCTCGCAGGCGACGCGGGCGAGAACGCGAGGCTCCCGCTCGATCACCACCGCCTCGGCGCCCAGCGCCCGAGCAGAAGCCGCCGCCTCCAGCCCGACATATCCGCCGCCAATCACGGCAAGCCGCCTCCCGGGTCCCAGGGCCGTTTTCAACAACTCAGCATCCGCAGCGGTGCGCAATTCGAGCACGCCCTTGAGGTCGGCGCCCGGAATGGTGAGCCGCCGCGCCGCCGCGCCGACTGCGAGGATCAGATGGTCGTAGTCGAGGCGCTCGCCGGAAGCGAGCTCGACCGCGTGGGAAGCCGGATGGATCAGCGAGACGCCGGTCGACAGGCGCAGGGTGATGTCGTGCTCGCCATAGAAGTTCAAGGGTCGCAGCGCCAGACTGTCGGCGTCCGCCTCGCCCTTCAGCCAGGCCTTGGACAACGGCGGGCGTTGATAGGGCGCGATCGGCTCATCGCCTAGCAACGTGATCGGTCCGGTCCAGCCATATTGGCGAAGCAGCGCCGCGGCCGTACCGCCGGCGTGCCCTGCGCCAACGATGACGACGCGACCCGTCATGTCCTGACCCAACTGATCCGCCACAGTCGCGGGCTCCCTCCACGCCCCGAACATTCCCAGTTCGGGTGAATTCAAAATTTATGACGCACGCGTCACTTTTGGGCAATAGGCCTGATGCTGCACGGCGCTTGCCACGGGCGATAACCCATGGAAAAGCCTGCGTCCATGACCGCGTGCGGCTTGACCATCGAGAAACGTCTGTCGGGGGTGGCCGACACTGCGCGCCTGGGCGAAGCCCTGGCGGCGGTGCTGCGGTCCGGCGACGTGATCCTGCTGTCGGGCCCTCTCGGCGCCGGCAAGTCGGCTTTGGCCAGGTCGGTCGTTCGCGCCCTCACCTGCAGCGACGAGCCGGTGCCCAGCCCGACCTTCACCCTGGTTCAGACCTATCGGGCCTCGCAGTTCGACATCTGGCACCTCGACCTCTACCGTCTGTCGGATCCCTCAGAGGCGTCGGAGCTGGGTCTTGAAGAGGCGATGGGGGCGGGCGTTCTTCTGGTCGAATGGCCGCAGCGGCTTGACGGCGACTGGCCGAAAGACCGACTGGAGATCACCTTGTCCGCCGACGCCGACGCGGCGACCGACACGGTGGAGGACGAGCCGAGAACCGCGCTTCTGCGCGCGTACGGGTCCTGGATTAAGAGACTGAACGAGTTGTCACATGAGTTTTGATGCGAGCGAGCGCGAACAGCAGGCGCGGGACTTCCTGCAGAGGTCCGGACTCTCCGGCGCGCAGCGGACACCGATGTCGGGCGACGCCTCGACGCGGCGCTACGAGCGACTTGCGACCTCGTCCGGGGGCTCGCTGATCTTCATGGACGCGCCGCCCGCGGCGGAGAGCGAGCCGGCAGGTCCAGAGACCACGCCCGACGAGCGACGGGCGCTGGGATACAACGCCATGGCCCGGCTCGCGGCCTGCCGCGTCGACGCCTTCGCAGGCGCCAGCGTGTTCCTGCGCGGCCTTGGCCTCTCCGCCCCGGCGGTGGAGGCGATGGACGTGCCCCAGGGCTTCGCCGTCATCGAAGATCTCGGGGATGATCTCTTTGCCCGGAAGATCGAGGCGGGGGAGCCCGCGACGCCGCTCTACGCTGCCGCGGTCGACGTTCTGGTGCGCCTGCAGTCCGATGCGCCGCCCGTCTGGCTCGTCTATGACGGCGGGCGCTGGCCCCTGCTCCCCTATGACGATCTGGCGCTCCAGACGGGCTGCGATCTCTTTTTGGAATGGTGGCCGAAATATGCAGGCCTCCCGCCTTTCGGTGCTGAGGGGAAGGCGGAGTGGGAAGCGCTGTGGGCGCCGATCCGCAAACTCGGCGACGTCGCCGCCACGGGCCCGACCGGCGTCTTCTCGCACCGGGACTACCACGCCGAAAACCTGTTGTGGCTGCCGGAGCGCACAGGCGCTGCCCGGGTGGGCCTCCTCGACTTTCAAGACGCTGTGAAAGCACATCCAGCCTGGGACCTCCTGCACCTGCTGCAGGACGCCCGGCGCGACGTGGATCCCGAACTCGCGGAGGCCATGCTGACCCGCTTCCTGGACGCGAGACGCGACCTCGACCGGGAGGCGTTCCGACACGCCTATCACGGCCTTGCCGCACTGAACGCCGCGCGCATCCTGTTCATCTTCGCAAGGCAGGTCGCGGGATTCGGCAAGCCGCGCTACACCGCCTTCATGCCGCGCACCTGGGCCGCCCTGCAATTCAACCTGAACCAGCCCGGCCTTGAAGGCCTGAAGGCCTGGTTCGACCGGCACGTGCCGATGGACTACAGAGCATGACAACGCGCACACCCCGCGCC
>CAIUZX010000153.1 GCA_903903715.1 uncultured Caulobacterales bacterium | reverse complement strand
GCCCGTTCTTCCGGTTTGGCGTCGTTCCAGCTCTTGGGGGTCCAGAGCATCGGATCGACCGATCGCAACAACCGATCCAGCGCAAAAGCCCGAAAGCCCGAGCGCGCGGCGGTCACGTCGGCGGTGGGATCCAGCCTTCGTACGGCCGCTTCGCCCAGATCGCCGCCGATGGCGTCGAGATAGGCGTCCAGATCGGCTTCGTCTTCAAACCAGGGAGTCTGCAGCTCTGCAAATCGTCCGTCTAGGGCCGACAGAACCAGAGCCGCGGACAATTGGCCGCTCGCCAGAGACAGCTGCAATGCTGAAAGCGAAGGCGCCTCCGTAACGGGGCGACCGATAGCCGCCGCCTCGATCCGCTCCCGCCACCAGGTCAATCGGATCTCCGCTGCAAGGGGCTCGCGCACACGGCGGGATATGGCGGCGAGTTCGTCGTCGAGGGCGTAAAGCGCGACCAGCTCCGTTCGCGCTTCCGCATCACCGATAAAGCGCGTGGCGACCCAGCGATCCGTGTCGCTGGTCTTCAGCGCGGCGTCCAGAGTTTCAACCAAAGATCACCTCCGAAGCCCGGGCAAGCAACGCCCGCCCGGGATCGGACACGTCCGGCGCGTCAGCCGAAAATCGTCTGGTTCATGGTCATCGCCGTCAGCATCGGGATCGACAGCAGCGTGTTGGTGCGGGAGAAGAGCATCGCCAGGCGACCGGCCTTGGCCTTCGCGTCTGCATCCCCATCGACGATGCCGAGCGCGATCTTCTGGTTCGGCCAGATGAAGACCCACACGTTCACAAACATGATCGTCGCCAGCCACATGCCCACGCCGATGAAGGCGACCCGCGGCGTGTGCGAAATCGCGCCGAGCATGTACGCGTCAACCAGATAACCCCGGTTCAGAGCCAGCAGCCACCCGAAGATGATCGTGGAAAGGGCCGCATAGCGGAACCAGAACAGGGCTTCCGGGGCGATGTACTTGGACACGGCCGGCTTCAGCTCCGCCGGAATCTCCGGCATTTTGCGGATCTGGACGAAGTTGAAGTAGTAGAGCAGACCGATCCAGAGGATACCGGACACGGTGTGGCACCAACGCAGAACCGCCTGCACATAGTTGCCGCTCAAGTCGAACACGCCGTGATATTCACGCTCGTAATGCATGCCGTAGCCGATCAAAAAGATCAGTGCGATTGCGAGGCTGAGCAGGATCGTGTTTCTGAAATTGGAAAGAATTGCGGCCATAGTCGCTCGTTCCCGTGAATGGAGAAGCGCTTCGAGTCAGCGCAGTGCCTTGGTTTATAGGCGCGTTTCCGCCGCGATGCAGCCCCAATTTGCGTCAGATCAAAAAGCTGAGTCTAAATGGCGACGAGAGCCGCCGCCACGCGCCGCCCCTGCTGCGCCATGAGGTTGTAGAGCCTGACCGCTTCTGGCGTGGTCTGTACTTCGAGGCCGACGCCCGCCTGAGCCATAGCCTCCCGCAGCGCCTTCGGCGGAGGTTGCATTGCAACACCCACGCCGAGGATGACGAATTCGAGATCGGCGCGGTCAGCAGTCAGAACATTCGCAAGCGCCTCCGGGGTCAGCTCCCCCGACCATACCGAGACTTCATCACGAAGGATCAGGATTGAGCGCTCATGCCTCACGCCCTCGACGCGAAACCCCTGAGCGCCGAAGGCCTCGATAGCCGGAGGGCGGCGAAGCTCAGACATGCCCCCTCACCTAGTTTTCCGACCGTCCCGCCTTCAAAGCGGCGGCCTTCTGCGCCATGGCGGCTTGAGCGGCGGGGCCCACCAGGGTCGGCTCCTCGTCGTCGCCGGACTTCACACCCCATAGAAGGATGATGGGCGAGGCGACGTAGATGGAGGAATAGGTGCCGATGGTGATGCCGAAGATCAGGGCGATCGCGAAGGTGCGCAGCGCTTCGCCGCCGAACAGCGCCAGGCCGAATAAGGCCAGAAGGGCGGTCAGCCCGGTGATCACGGTCCGCGACAGGGTCTCGTTGATCGACAGCTCGATCACCTCCCGCAGGGGCGCCTTGCGGAACTTGCGCAGGTTCTCGCGCAGGCGGTCGAACACCACGACCGTGTCGTTCATCGAGTAACCGATGATGGTCAGGATCGCCGCGATGCTGGTCAGCGTGAACTCGAGCTTGAAGATCGCAAAGACCCCGAAGGTCAGGATCACGTCGTGGAACAGCGCGGCCACGGCGCCGAGGCCGAACTGGAGCTGGTAGCGGAACCAGATGAACAGCAGCATGAGGAAGATGGCGATACCGAGGGCCAGGATGCCGCTACGGAACAGCTCGCCCGAAACCTTGGGGCCGACCACCGAGGTGTTGGCGAACTTCACCTGCGCGGGCGCCAGAGCTTGCGTCAGCGCGCCATTGACGCGGGTGACGGTCTGGGCGGGATCCGAGCCAGTGGGCGTCTGAAACTTCACCTGAACGGCGCCCGCGGAACCGAAGGTCTGAACCCCCACGTCGCCGAGCCTTAGACTATTGAGGACGCTCCGCACCTTAGCCGCATCCACCGGCGCGCCCGGCGTGGACACATCCATCACCGTGCCGCCCTTGAAGTCGATGCCAAGGGTGAGGCCTTGCGTGAAGCACAGGAGCAGTGAGCCCAGGACGGCGACGACCGACAATAAGCCCATCAGTCGGGCGACGCCGACAAAGTGCAGCTCGGTTTTGGCCGGCAGCATGCGGATCAGGGGCCAACGCAGCATGGGGCGATTGCTTTCTTGGAGGCTCATAGGATCGGCAACGTCTTGGGTTTGAAGGTCTTGAACCACCAGCCCAGCAACACCTGGGTCACCAGAACGGCGGTGAACACCGAGGTGAGCACCCCAAAGCCCAGTGTCCAGGCAAAGCCCTTCACGGTGCCGGTGCCGGCGATGAACATGATCACGGCGGCGATCAAGGTGGTGACGTTGGCGTCGACGATCGTCACCCAAGCCCGGCGGAAGCCTGCGTCGGCGGCGAGCAGCGGCGTGCGCCCCGCCCGCGCCTCTTCGCGCATCCGCTCATAGGTCAGCACGTTGGCGTCAACCGCGACCGCCAGGGTCAGGATCAGGCCGGCGATCCCTGGCAAGGTCAATGTCGCCTGGGTGATCGACATCAGGCCGATGATCAAAAAGCCGTTCACGATCAGAGCGATAGCCGCGAACACGCCGAACAGGCCGTAGGAGAGAATAATGAAGGCGAAGATGGCGGCGGCGCCGATGGCCAACGAAATTTCACCTGAGCGGATCGAGTCCGCCCCAAGTTCGGCGCCGACGGTGCGCTGCTCCTGCACGTTCAGCTTCGCCGGCAAGGCGCCGGACCGCAAAAGATTGGCGAGCTGGTTGGCGCTTTCCTGCGTAAAGTTGCCGGTGATCTCACCGGATCCGCCGGTGATCGCGCTCTGAATGGTCGGAGACGAAATGACCCGTCCGTCCAGCACGATCGCAAAGCGCTTGCCGAGATTCTGCGACGTGATCATCGCAAACCGATGTGCGCCCTGCCCGTTGAACCGGAAGTTGAGCGAAGGGCGACCGTTCTGATCGAAGGACGGCTGGGCGTTGGTCAGAGCGTCGCCGGACACGTCGACACGCCGCTTCACGATGACGCCGGCGGGATAGTAAGCCTCGTCAGACGGTAGTAGAATGCTGCCCGGCGGCACCCGCCCCGCCGCCGCCTCTTCCGTGGTGACGCTGTCGTCGACCATCTGGAAGGTCAGCTTCGCGGTCTTGCCGATGACGGCCTTGAGCTTTTCGGGATCGCTTTCACCCGGCGCCTCGATCACGATCCGGGTGGCGCCGTTGCGCGTGATGGAAGGCTCCCGCGTACCGAGCTGGTCGATACGCTTGCGGATGATCTCGATGGATTGTTCGACGGCCTGGTTGACCGCCACTGCGTCCGCCTGAGGCGGCGCGGTCAGGCTGAAGATCTGATTGTCGCCCTTGGCCACCAGGAGATCACGACCGCCGCCCGCCATCGGCGCGGACAGCTTGCTGAGCGCCTTGAACGCCCGATCGATCTGGCCCGCATTGGTGATGCGCACCTGCACCGCGTTGGTCGTCGGACCAAGGCCGGTGAACTCGATCTGCTCCTGGGTCAGCACACGGCGCACGTCTTCGGTCAGGTTGGTCAGCTTCTCCTGCTTGAGCGCGACCGTGTCGACTTCCAGCAGAAGGTATGATCCCCCCTGAAGGTCGAGACCCAGATTGAGCCTTGGCCCCTGCGCCCACGACGGCAGACTGTCCGTCACCGAACGCGGCAACAGATTGGGCAAGGTGAAGATCACCCCGAACACCAGGGCCAGGGCGACCAGTACGACCTTCCAGGGTCTCAGCTGCAACATGATCTAAAGTCTTCTCAGCCCTTGGAGTCGTTGGCGATCGTCTCGGTGCGCGCGCGCACTTCAGACACCATCGCTTTGACCACCTTGATGGTGACGCCTTGCGCAATCTCGACCTGGGCCTCGGTGTCGTCGACCCGGGTGACCTTGCCGATGACGCCAGAGTTCAGGACCACGGTGTCGCCCCGCTTCAGATTGCCGACCATGGCCTGGTGTTCCTTCATCCGCTTCTGCTGCGGGCGGATGATCATGAAGTAGAACAGGCCGAACAGCGGGATCATGATCACAAGCGGATTGCCGGTCAGGAAATCCGAAGGTCCGGCCGGGCCGGTGGTCTGGGCCTGGGCAGGTGAGGCAAACATGGGCGCTCCAGCACTCGAAATGGGCGTCGACGCGTGTGATACGTCGCGGAAGGCGCGGAAGCTATGCGTTGCCGGTGCGTTTTGCAATGCGCAGCGGTTCACGCTAGGTCAAAGCCCGTGACCGACCTAAGCCTCGCCCCCCTGCTCGCCCGCATCGCCGATGCGCTGGACCGCCTCGCCCCGGCCCCGCCGGGGCCGTGGGATCTGCACGCCGCGCGCCTCTATCGCTTCGTCGGTGAGACTGAAGCGGTGATCGCCGCGCCGGACTATCCGCTGTCGCTTGATCTGCTGATGGGGATCGAGCGGCAGAAGCGCATCTACGTCGCCAATCTCGAGCGGTTCGCCTCGGGGCTTCCCTCGAACGCGGCGCTGCTCTGGGGCGCTCGGGGAACGGGCAAGAGCTCTCTGGTCAAGTCGGCGTTTATGGCGGTCGCGGAACGTCACCCGATGCTGCGCCTCGTCGAGATCGAGACAGCCGACCTCGCCCGCCTCCCGCGCCTGTTCGACCGTCTGCGCGCCACCAACCGGCGCGTGGTGGTGTTCTGCGACGATCTGTCGTTCGAGGAAGGCGCCGGCGCTGCAAAGGCGCTGAAGTCCGCCCTGGAAGGCGGCGTGACCGGCCCGCCGCAGAACATCCTGTTCACCGCGACATCCAATCGGCGCCACCTCTCGCCGAGGTCCACGCCATCTGAAGACGCCATCGCGGCCACGGAGGATACGGAAGAGAGTGTGTCCGTCTCGGATCGCTTCGGCCTCTGGATCGGCTTTGCTCCGGTGGACCAGCCGACCTATCTCGCCGCCGTCCGCGCCTATGCGGAACGGTTCGGCCTGCAAACCGATGACCTTGAGCGTCGCGCTCTGCAATGGTCGATGCAGCGCGGCGGTCGTTCCGGCCGCGTCGCCTATCAGTTCATACGGGATCTGGCCGGAGAACTCGGGCGCCCCTTGCCGGTCTGAACGTCAGCCGACGCGCAGGGTCAGCGATCCCCGTCCGGGGGCAGGATCAGAAGCGGATTGACCGGCCGGTGCTTGTCCGTCGGCGTGGGTCGGAAGCGAAGCTCGAAGTGGAGCTGAGGCTGGTTGATGTTCGCCCCCTGCCCTACGCAGGCGATGACCTGACCCTTCACCACGCGCTCGTCATTTTTGACCAGCGACTTCGATAATTGGCCGTACACCGAGGCCCAGCTGTCATCATAGTGCTTCATCAGGATCGTCTTGCCCTGACCCGCCACGGCGCCGTTGAACACGACCCGTCCGTCTGCGGTGGCGAGCACCGGCGTGCCGTAGGCGGCGCCGATGTCGATCCCGTCATTCTGAGCCAGGGTTGGCTTGGGTCCGAAGGTCGAGACGATCACGCCCTTGGCCGGCCACCCGAAGCGACCGGAACCTGCCGTGACCGCAGCTGTATCAAACGGCGTCTGGGCGACCGGCGGCGGCTCGTGCGCAGCGGCCGTTCCTTCGGGCTGCACAGCCGTCACACTGCGCTCCACCGCCGTATAGGCGTCCGCCACGGTGTGGGCGCCCCTCCGTCCGCGCACGCCCGCCGGAGCGGTCGCGCACAGGCCGCCTGAGGTGTCCCCAACCGACGTTGGGGGCGTCATCGTGTCGGCCGGCGCAATCACCGAAGGCGTCCGGGGTGTCGGCATAGGGGTCGGCGTCGGCAGCGCGGGTCTGCTCGCCGGCGACATTGGCGGCGGCGTCGGTCGAGATGTCGGGGTGTAGGGCGTCGGCGCGGGGCTCGGAATCGGCGCGGGGGTCGCGCTTGGCGCGGTGGCGACCTGGACAGGTCCGGAATCCCGCGAGTCCGACGGCAGCACAATCGGTTGCCCTACGCGCAGTCTCGACTGAAGCGTCAGGTCGTTGACGCTCGCCAGGGTGTGCACGTCGACCATGAAGCGCCGGGCGACGGCATAAAGCGTATCCCCTTCCCGAACCGTATAGGTCGCAGGACGAGGTACGGTCAGGACCTGACCCGCGGCGAGCTGGTAGGGCGGCGTCAGGCTGTTGGCGTCGATGATGCTGCGCACGGGCGAGCGAAGGCGCGCAGCGATGTCGTAAAGCGACTCTCCTGTCCGAACGGTCACCCGAACCGGAGGGGGAACGGGAACGGGAACCGGCGCGGGCTTGGGCGCTTCGAGCGGCGAATCGACGATCGAGCCCCCTGCCGAAGGCGAAGGCGCGGCGATCGGTGCGGCGCCCGGGCCCGGAGCGGACGATGATGTCTTTAAGGCCGAGAGTTGATACGCAGATTTCAGCGAGACCGTCCCGCCGGCAGTCGCCGATGACGCCGGTTCGGAAGCTGACGCCATCGACACGCCGACGCCGCCTGCGAGCGCAAGTACGCACACCAATCCGCGGGCAAGAGGTCGCACAGGGGTCATGTTCGCTCCGCTGTCGCCCGGGCGGGGGCCTTGGCTCGATGAGCCAGATATTTGGTTACTGAATCATGACCGGCGCAAGGCGCCGAGGCCTTCACAGTCCCATGAGTCGGATCTTTCGACATCTAAGGCCCTAAAGCTCCCGCGCCACGCCCGGCAGTAGAGGCACAAAGCGCACCTCCCCCATGTCCTCGACGTGAAACTCGCCAAGACCATCGCCGACATAGCGCTTCAGGGTCTGAACCGGTCCCCGGCCCACCGGCGCCACCAACACGCCGTTCGGCTTGAGTTGCTGCAGCAACGCCATCGGCGTTTCCGGCGCCGCGGCGGTCACCAATATTCGATCAAACGGCGCCTGCTCGGGCCAGCCGTCGAAACCGTCGGAGAAACGGGTCACCACATTGAGAATCCCGAGAGCCTTCAGCCGTTGCTCCGCCTCGCCCAGCAAGGTGCGATAGCGTTCGACCGAATAAACAAGACGCGCAATCCGCGCCAGCACGGCGGTCTGGTAGCCCGAACCCGTACCGATCTCGAGGACGCGAGACCGGCTATCCGCGTTGAGGGCCTGAGTCATCAGTCCGACAATCAGAGGCTGACTGATCGTCTGTCCGCAAGCGATGGGAAGGGCTGAGTCCTCCCATGACCGTTCCTGAAATAGGTCCGGCACAAACAGATCCCGGGGCGTGCGCTCGATCGCCGATAGGACATGCGGCTCACTCACGCCGCCCGAGCGGAGACTGAGGATCAGTCGCGCCCGATGGGTTTCCGAATTTTCGGCTTCGGACTCCTCGCTCATTCGGCCGAGTCCGTGTGCAGGCGCGGCGGGGAGCCGCCGATCAGTCCCTGGAGCTTGGCCACGGTCTCGCGATGCGTGAGGTCAATATGGAGCGGCGTGATGGAGATCTTACCCCCGAACATGGCCTCGAGATCGGAGCCCGGAGGCGGCGTGCTGGGACGCCCCTCAAAGCCCATCCAGAAATAATCCCGTCCCCGTGGATCGGTCCGGCGCTGGAAATGCAGGTGATGATGATCCCGTGCGCCCTGCTGGGTGACGGACACACCCTTCACGTCCTCCACCTCCACGGGAGGGAAGTTGACGTTCAGAATCACCTTCTCCGGCCAACCCACGGCCAGAAGACGCTGGATCAGTCCCGGACCGAAGTGCTCGGCGACCGCGAAGGACGCCACGAACTTCTCATCATACCGCATCAGGGCCTGGGACAGGGCGATCGACGGCACGCCCATAGCCATGCCCTGCAGGGCTCCAGCAACGGTTCCCGACAAGGTGACGCTTTCGGCGACGTTCTGACCGCGATTGACCCCCGACAGCACCAGATCGGGGCGGCGATCCGGCATCAACTCCTGTATCGCGATCATCGCGCAATCCGTTGGGGTCCCAGAGACCGCGAAAACTTTGGGCGCGATTTCACGCACTCGGACCGGCTCGGAGAGGGTCAGAGCGCG
>CAIUZX010000152.1 GCA_903903715.1 uncultured Caulobacterales bacterium | reverse complement strand
GCTGTCGCTGCGGCCCAGAACGCCTTCCTGCCCGCTATCGCAGGCGCTCTGGCAGGCGCCCCGATCCGGGGACGGGTCACACTGAGCGGCTATGAGGGCTCCGAGCTTCTGGTCGCGCGCCTTCTGATCGAGAGCGGCGCAGAGGTGCCTTACGTCGGCACGGCCTGTCCCGCGACCCCCTGGTCGGCGGCGGACCTCGCCTGGCTGGAGGAGCGGGGCGTGCGGGTCAACTACCGCGCCACGCTGGAGCAGGATCTGGCCGCTATCGAAGAGTTTGGCCCCGATCTCGCCATCGGCACGACTCCAGTTGTGCAGTACGCCAAGCAGAAGTCCATTCCGGCCCTCTACTTCACCAATCTGATCTCGGCGCGGCCCCTCATGGGTCCGGCGGGGGCGGGATCTTTGGCCCAGGTGATCAACGGCGCCATCGCCAACAAGGACCGCTTCGACAAGATGAGCGCCTTCTTCGAGGGCGTGGGGCAGGGGCATGCGACCGGCGTCTGGGAAGACACCCCCGTCGACCGGCCCGAGTTCAAGGCCAAGTTCGCCCGCCAGACGGCGGCGGCCCGCGCGAGTGAGGAGGCTGTCGGCACATGACCCTCGTCCTCGACCACGACCGCGCCGGCGGCTACTGGGGCGCCGTCTACGCCTTCACCGCCATCAAGGGCCTGCAGGTGATCATCGACGGACCGGTGGGGTGCGAAAACCTGCCCGTCACTTCGGTGCTGCACTACACCGACGCCCTGCCGCCGCATGAGCTGCCCATCGTGGTGACGGGGCTCGGCGAGGAGGAGCTTGGCAAGACAGGCACGGAGGCGGCGATGAAGCGCGCCTGGCGGACCCTGGACAAGGATCTGCCCTCGGTGGTCGTCACCGGCTCCATCGCCGAGATGATTGGCGGCGGGGTGACGCCGGAGGGCGCCAGCATCCAGCGCTTCCTGCCCCGCACCATCGACGAGGACCAGTGGCAGAGCGCCGACCGCGCTTTGACCTGGCTCTGGACCCAGTTCGGGACCAAGAAGGTTCCAAAGCCCCGCCCCCGCAAGGAGGGCGCAAAGCCGCTGGTGAACATCATCGGCGCCCAGTACGGCATGTTCAACCAGCCCTCGGACCTCGCCGAGATCCGCAGGCTGGTGGAAGGCCTGGGCGCCGAGGTCAACATGGTCTTCCCGCTGGGGAGCCACGTGGCCGACGTCCGGCGCCTCGCCGACGCGGAGGTGAATGTCTGCCTCTACCGCGAGTTCGGGCGCAATCTCTGCGAGACGCTGGAGCGGCCCTATCTGCAGGCGCCCATCGGCCTTGAGTCCACGACCCTCTTCCTGCGCAAGCTGGGCGAGTTGCTGGGGCTGGACGCCGAACCCTTCATCACCCGGGAAAAGCACACCACCATCAAGCCGGTGTGGGACCTGTGGCGCTCGGTCACCCAGGACTTCTTCGGCACGGCGAGCTTCGCCATCGTCGCCAACGAGACCTACACCCGCGGCGTCCGCCATTTCCTCGAGACGGAGATGGGGCTGCCCTGCACCTTCTCCTTCGAGCGCAAGGCCGGGGTGAAGCCCAACAACGCCGCGGTGAAGGACGCCCTGGCCGCGACGCCGCCGCTGGTCATGTTCGGCAGCATCAATGAGCGGATGTACATGGCCGAGCTTGGCGCGCGGTCGACCTTCATCCCCGCGTCCTTCCCCGGCGCGATCATCCGCAGGCACACGGGCACGCCCTATATGGGCTACGCCGGCGCGACCTATCTGGTGCAGGAAGTCTGCAACGCCCTGTTCGACGCCCTGTTCCACATCCTCCCGCTGGCGGGGCAGATGGACAGGATCGAGGCGACGCCCGCGCGGCCGCATCTTGAGCTCGTCTGGGACGCCGACGCCAAGGCGGCGATGGACGCCTTTGTCGAGGCGCAGCCGGTGCTGGTGCGCATCTCCGCCGCCAAGCGTCTGCGCGACGCCGCCGAGCGGGCCGCCCGCCTGGACGGGGAGTTGAAGGTCAGTCTGGAACGCGTGCGCCACACCACGGCGGCCCTCGCTCAGGGGCGCGCGGCATGACGTCTCACCATTCCTCTTCATTTTCCGACGCCACGCCGATGCGCGCGCGGACGAAACGATCTGGGCGATCCGTCGCCCGTTACCGTTTGGGGCGGCCGACGCTGCTCCATACCCGTGTCGCGATGATGGTCATCACGGCTGATGGCGATGCTTGGGAGATTGGCGCACGCCAAACTCCAGGCAGAGCGAAAGGAGTCTAGGAAATGGCAGAAAGAGGCGGAAGTCTCTCAGGCCTCACTGAAGCAGAGGCCAAAGAGTTTCATCGCATATTTATTGGCAGTTTCGTTCTCTTCACGGTGATTGCAATCATTGCTCACGTGTTGGTGTGGAACTGGCGTCCGTGGTTCCCGGATGTCAACGGGCACTTCGGTGCGTTGGTGAACAGTGGCGCCATGGCGAAGCATTTCGTCACGTCGCTGTTAGGCTAAGGGAGACACCCAATGTGGAAGATTTGGCTTCTATTTGATCCGCGTCGCGTCCTTGTTGGACTCTTCGTGTTTCTCATGACGCTGGCCTTGCTGCTGCACTTCATCATGCTCAGCACGGCGCGTTACAACTGGATCGAAGGTTCAGCTCCGGCCAAGAAGGCGAGCCTTTCCGCTTCGGAAATGGTTCGCGTCTCTCCGGCGCTGATGTCCGTCGAGAACGTCTAGGCGACGTCCGCATCCACGATGCGGACCGGGCGACGGGCGTGAGTGGGGTTCTCCCCGCGCGCCGGTCGCCCGACGCCAAGCGGTTCCGGGCGGACTTCGATCCGTCCGGTTCCGGTGACTGAGCGATTTAACGATGAGCGGAGGGCCGAGCGATGGCGCTGCTGAGCTTTGAACGAAAATACCGTGTCCGGGGCGGCACGCTGATCGGCGGCGACCTGTTCGATTTCTGGGTCGGGCCCTTCTATGTCGGGTTCTTCGGCGTGACGACGGCGATCTTCGCCTCGCTCGGGACGGCCCTCATCGTCTACGGCGCAGCGCTGGGCGACACCTGGAACATCTGGCGGATCAGCATCAATCCGCCGGACGTCGAGAACGGTCTGGCCCTGGCGCCGATCCGCGCCGGCGGCCTGTGGCAGGCGGTCACCTTTTGCGCCCTCGGGGCCTTTGGGTCCTGGGCGCTGCGAGAAGTGGAGATCGCGCGCAAGCTTGGGATCGGCATCCATGTGCCGGTGGCCTTCAGCTTCGCCATCGGGGCCTATTTCACCCTCGAGGTGGTGCGGCCGATCCTGATGGGGTCCTGGGGCTACGCCTTTCCCTATGGCATCTTCAGCCATCTCGAATGGGTGTCGAGCACGGGCTATCGCTACATCAACTTTCACTACAATCCGGCGCACATGATCGCGGTGTCGTTCTTCTTCATCACGACCTTCGCGCTCGCCCTGCACGGATCGCTGATCCTCTCCGCCGCCAATCCCGGCAAGGGAGAGGCGATGAAGACGCCGGAGCACGAAGACACCTTCTTCCGCGACATCATCGGCTATTCGGTCGGCACGCTCGGGATCCACAGGCTCGGCCTGTTCCTGGCTCTCGCCGCCGTGCTGTTCAGCGCGATCTGCATCGTGATCAGCGGTCCGGTCTGGTCTCAGGGCTGGCCCGAATGGTGGAACTGGTGGCGCAACCTGCCGATCTGGGGGTGACGCCGGGTCGGCGTCCTTTTCGATCGACATAACGAATAATCCGAGGCGGTTTCGCGGATCGAAAGGATCGGCGCCGCCGCCCTCAAGACGGAGTATGGCAGTGGCGACGTATCAAAATCTGTTCACGCAGGTTCAGGTCCGCGGACCGGTCGAACTGGGCGTGCCGCTTCCTCCCGGCAATGAGGAACGCGTCGGAGAGCCCTGGTTCTCCTATCTCATGGGCATTCTGGGCAACGCCCAGATCGGTCCGATCTATCTGGGCGTGACAGGGGTCCTGTCGCTGGTCTTCGGCTTTGTCGCCTTCGAGATCATCGGCCTGAACATGCTGGCCTCGGTGAACTGGAGCCCTGTCCAGTTCATTCGCCAGCTGCCTTGGCTGTCCCTCAATCCCCCGGGACCCGAATACGGGTTCCAGATCCTCCCGCCGCTGCAGCAGGGGGGCTGGTGGATCATCGCCGGCTTCTTCCTGACCGTGTCGGTGATCCTGTGGTTCGTGCGGACCTATGTCCGCGCGCGGTCCCTCGGCCTCGGCACGCACGTGGCGTGGTCCTTCGCCTCGGCCATCTGGCTCTACCTGGTGCTGGGCTTCATCCGTCCGGCGCTCATGGGCAGCTGGAGCGAGGCGGTGCCTTTCGGCATCTTCCCGCACCTCGACTGGGTCGGCTCTTTCTCGCTGCGGTACGGAAACCTCTTCTATAATCCGTTCCACTGCCTCTCCATCGCCTTCCTCTACGGCTCGACCCTGCTGTTCGCCATGCACGGCGCGACGATCCTGGCGGTCAGCCGATACGGCGGCGAGCGTGAGCTGGAGCAGATCACGGACCGCGGCACCGCGTCCGAGCGGGCGGCCCTGTTCTGGCGCTGGACCATGGGTTTCAACGCCACGATGGAGTCTGTGCACCGCTGGGCCTGGTGGTTCGCCGTGCTGACGCCGCTGACCGGCGGGATCGGCATCCTGATCACCGGCACGATCGTCGACGACTGGCACGCCTGGGCTGTGGCGCACCACTACGCCTTCAGTCTCTGAGCACGTCGTTCATCCCAGCGTCATGTGCGACCGTTTACAGTCTCAGATGGTTGGGTCAGACTGGGTTAAAGTTCGGGGGGCGACGCTACTGGCGCGTCCCCTGAAAGTTTGAACCAAGGGCCGAATTTCTTGTCGCAGGCGGACCTGCGGCGCAACCAAATGTCTATCTCGGCCGTAGCTTGGCCGCAGGTTCCAGTTAAGGGGAAGTCAGATGGCTATTCAAAAGAACGATCAAGCGACACGCCGGTTCATGCTGAAGCTGGGCACGGCCTCGCTCGTGGTGGCCGCCGGCGTCGGCGTCGCCAGCACGGCGAGCGCTAAGGTGCCGCAGAAGGGCGTCCAGTACGTCGCGGTGTCCACCAAGCCGAAGATGAAGTGCGGCAACTGCGCCAACTTCGTGAAGCCGAACGCCTGCAAGACCGTCGACGGCGTGATCTCGCCGGAAGGCTATTGCATGATCTGGGCGCCCGCGCCGAAGTAAGCCGCGCTCCGCGTTCAACATGACCAAGGGTCCGCCGGGTTCACGACGAGCCCGGCGGACTTTTGTTGAGTCGGGCATGTTCCCGAGGGGGGAAGCGGAGACGGTTGGCCGCCGCGCCCTGAACGAACGGAACGCGCTGTCCGGCTTCCGCGCGCCGCTCGCGGAAATCGACCTTTCAACGGCAGGGACTGTGACCGGCCATGACGACATCTGAGCTTATGCGCACGAAGGATGGCGTGCCGTTCCTGCGCGCGCCGGATGGGAACTTCCAGGGCCTCGATCGGTATCCCTTCGCGCCGAACTTCGTCGATTTCGAGGGGTTGCGCCTCCACTATGTGGACGAGGGTCCGAGAGACGGGCCGGTGGCGATGCTGATGCACGGCATGCCGACCTGGAGCTTCCTCAACCGCCACATCATCCACGCGCTGTTGGAACAGGGCTGGCGCTGCATCGCCCATGACCACATTGGCTTTGGCCGCTCGGACAAGGTGACCGACCCCGCCTGGTATTCCATCGCGCGGCATATGAAGGCGTGCCGGACCCTGGTCGAGACACTGGACCTTCGAGGCGTCACCCTCTTCGCGCAGGACTGGGGCGGGCCCACCGGCCTCGCCCAGGCCGCCGAGATGGGGGAGCGGTTCGACCGGCTGGTGATCATGAACACCTGGCTGCCGCACGACGGCTATGACTACAGCCAGGCGATCCGAAACTGGGCCGACGGCTGGAAGCGCGGTGGGCTCTACGACGGGCGCGTGCCGGACCCGATCAGCCTGGGCGGGATCATGATGCTGGCGCTCGGCCACACGCCGATGAGCGCGGTTGCCGAACTCCTCAGCTCGGGAAAGGCGCCCTCCCTGTCGGCGGAGGCTCTGGCGATCAAGCAGGGTTATGACGCGCCGCACCAAGGGCTGGGGGACGCAGGCCTCGCCGGACCGCGGCGGTTTCCTCTAAGCATCCCCATCGACCGTCCGGACGACCAAACTGCCGTCGACGGCGCCCGACATTTTGCGGCGCTGAAAGGCTGGACCAAGCCGATACACTTTATCTGGGGCGGCATGGACGGGGTCTTCACGCCGGAATGGGGTCGCGCCTGGGCGGCGATGTATCCGCAGGCGACCTTTGACCTGTTGGCTGACGCCGGGCACTTCCCACAGGAGTCCCACGGCGCGGAGATCGCTAGGCTGGTGCTGCAACACGTGGAGCGTGGCGGGAAGTAAACGCTTGACGGGCTTTGACGAGCGAAAAGGGCCCGCTTGAGGTCACACGGCTAGCCGGGAGCGCATCTACCGATCACCCCCTCGGATTAACCCTTGTTTGCAGTTGAGCAGGCCGGGAGTACTCTCCTCGAGCAAACGGGCGAGGTTCATCGGGGGCGGTGATCGGCATGGCAGGTTCCAGCATCAGCCGACGTCACTATGTCGGTGTCTTTCTGCTCTGCGCGGCGACCCTGCTGCTGGAGCTGTCCCTGACCCGGGTCCTGTCGGTGACCCTGTGGTACCACTTCGGCTTTCTCGTGATCTCCACGGCGTTGCTGGGCTTTGGCGCTTCCGGCGTGACGCTCGCCCTGTGGCGGCGGCTGCGGGAGACGGCGCCCCTCGACCAGTCCCTGTCCGCGCTGTCCTTGCTGTTCGGCGTCTCCACGGTGGCGAGTTTCTGGCTGCTGCAGAAGATCCCGTTCGACCCGTTCAGCCTGCTCAGCGACCCGAAGCAGCTTCTTCTTATGCCGCTCTATTTCCTGACCGTGGTGGTGCCGTTCTTCTTTGCGGGTCTTGCGCTCGGCCTTCTGTTCACGCGCGGTTCGGACAAGATCAACCGGCTTTATGCGTTCGATCTTCTCGGCGCAGGCCTGGGCTGCGGGGCGATCGCGCTGGTGCTGCCGACCTTCGGCGGGGCGGGGTCGGTGGTGATCGCCGCGGTGGTAGGCGCCTGCGCCAGCGTCGTCTTCGGCTGGAAGGCGGCGCGGCCGGTGGCCCTCGGCGCGGGGGCTGCGGCGGTCGCCGGGTTGATACTCGCCCTGGTGGCGGAGACGGCGCTGCCGCTGACCATCACCGCTAACAAGTTCCACCCGCCGATCAAGCCGACCTATTCCGCCTGGAACATCTTCTCGCGGATCCAGATGTACGATCGGCCCAAGGGCAAGCATACCAAGGCCCCCGAGGTCGGATTCGTGATCGACGCAGGCACGGCCTATACCGGCATCCAGCTCCTCAAGCCGGATTTCCGGAAGTTCGCGGCGACGCTGACCGATCCGATGGATTTCGACTCCCAGGTCGCCTACCTGGGCAAGGTGAAGCCGAGGGTGCTGATCATCGGCTCCGGCGCGGGGAGTCAGGTGCTGGACGCGGTCCAGTACGGGGCGGGGGACATCACCGCCATCGAGATCAATCCGATTATCAATGACGCCATAACCCACCGCTTCAAGGATCGCTGGGGCGGGCTTTTCGACCAGCCGAACGTCCACCTTTTCACCGCAGAGGCGCGCAGCTTCGTGCGTCGCTCGCCCGACACCTATGACGCCATCGTCTCCGAACACACCATCAGCAACTCGGCCATCGCCTCGGGCGCGCTGGCGCTGACGGAGAACTACGTTCTGACGAAGGAGGCGTTCGAGGATTATTACGCGCACCTGTCCGCCGACGGCGTGATCTTCTTCACCCGGCCGCAGGACCAGATTCCCCGCCTGCTCGCCACGGGGCGGGAGGTGCTGGAGGCGCACGGCGCCAAGGACCCCGGCGCGCATCTCTATGCGTTCGGCGGACGGCCCGGGAAGGACGCGGCGACGACCCGCCAGAACCGCTTCTCAGCCGGAATGCTGCTGAAGAAGACACCTTTTACGGCCAATGAG
>CAIUZX010000151.1 GCA_903903715.1 uncultured Caulobacterales bacterium | reverse complement strand
TGAGGAGATCCGCGCGCTCGTCGTCCGACAGGGGCTCGCCAAGGGTGTGCAGGCCGCTCGGGATCAGGGACGTCTCGATCTCGAGGACTTTTTCGCTCAGCGCGCCGACAAAGCCTTCGTCATCTTGAGCATCGCTGAGGTGCGGCAGATCGAGGGCGGCGGCCTGCTCGCGCACGAAGCTCAAGACTCGCCCCCGCTCCTCCGCCTGATCGGGGGGAAGAGCCCGCCAGCGTTGGATCGCGCTCTTCAGATCGATCAGGTCCTTGTAGAGGCCCGACTGCGTGACCGGCGGCGTCAGATAGCTGATCAGGGTGGCGGACGAGCGGCGCTTGGCCACCGCCCCTTCCGACGGGTTGTTCGCCGCATAGAGATAGAAGTTCGGCGCATCGCCGATCAGGCGGTCGGGCCAGCAGGCGCCGGAGAGGCCCGCCTGCTTGCCGGGCATGAACTCCAGCGCGCCGTGGGTGCCAAAGTGCAGCACCGCATGGGCGCCGAAATCCTCGCGCAGATAGCGATAGAAGGCCGAGAAGGCGTGGGTCGGCGCGAACCCGCGCTCGAACAGCAGGCGCATCGGATCGCCTTCGTAGCCGAAGCCCGGCTGCAGGCCGACGAACACCTTGCCGAACTGGGCGCCGAGGACGAACAGCGAGCGTCCGTCGGTCAGCTTGCGGCCAGGCGCCGGGCCCCACTGTTGCTCGATGGCGGCGAGGTGGCGCTCGCGGCGGATGTGATCCTCGGTCGGGATGCGCGCGTGGACATTGGCGTCCGTGCCGTAGCGGGCGGCGTTGCCTTCGAGCAGCCTGGCCTTCAGAGCGTCCAGGGTTTCCGGAACCTCGACGTCGTAGCCTGCGGCGCTAAGGCTCTTCAGCGTGTTGAACAGCGAGGCGAAGACCGAGAGGTACGCCGCTGTGCCCACCGCCCCTGCGTTGGGCGGGAAGTTGAACAGGACGATGGCGAGCTTGCGATCGGCCCGCGCGCTGCGGCGCAGGCGGACAAGGTTCGCCACCCGCGAGGCCAGCATTTCGGCCCGTTCGGCGCAGGTGTGCATGCGCGGCGACAGGGGCGCGGCCTCAAAGGTGCAGCGCCGCTCACAGCCCGTGCAGGCTTCCCCCGATCCGTTGGACCGCCCGCCGAACACGCTGGGCGCGATCGCGCCGTCGAGCTCGGGGATCGAGATCATGATCGTCGACTCAACCGGGTTGAGACCGGACGGGTTCTCCGCCCACCCTTCCAGGGTCTGGAACTCCAGCGGCTGGGCGGAGATGTAGGGGACGTCGAGCTCC
This sequence comes from uncultured Caulobacterales bacterium, assembly GCA_903903715.1. Classification (GTDB taxonomy): domain Bacteria; phylum Pseudomonadota; class Alphaproteobacteria; order Caulobacterales; family Caulobacteraceae; genus CAIMFV01. The sequence goes on along the minus strand of CAIUZX010000151.1, from coordinate 259 downwards.
GCCAACATCGCTTCAGCGGCGCGGGCGTCGTTATAGGCCGGGCCGCCGACCAGGGAGAACCCGGCGAGGGACACCACCGCATCGACCGACGCGCGCCCGTCCCTCATGAAATAGCGCTGCACGGCAGGACGGCCGTCGAGTCCGCTGGCGAAGGCCGGGATGACCCGCAGGCCCTTCGCCTCCAGCGCGGCGATCACGCCGTCATAGTGACCCGCGTCATTGGCCAGAACGTAGGAGCGCAGCACCAGCACGCCCACCG
>CAIUZX010000150.1 GCA_903903715.1 uncultured Caulobacterales bacterium | reverse complement strand
CTCCCAGACGGTCTACAACCCGGCGACCAATGGTTATTCCAGCCAGAACTACTTCGCCGACACGCGCGACTACGGCATCGAGATCGACGGCGATATCCGCCCAGTGAAGTGGTTCGACGTCGCCTTCAGTGGCACGATCCAGGATCCGACGTTCACGTCGTTGAAATACACGGTCCTGTCGGGCGGCGCCCTGACCACGCTGAACTTCAATGGGAAGCAATTGCTGCGCATCCCGAAGACGAGCTTCAGCTTCAGCCCGGCGGTCACTCTGATGGACGGCAAGCTGCGGGCGGAAGCGACGGTTGAGTACTACAGCGACCGTTTCGCCGACGCCGCCAACACCCAGAAGTTGCCCAGCTATACGGTGTTGAACGCGGATATGCGCTACAAGTTGTCGCCTGACCTCACCTTCTATCTGAACGGCTACAACCTCACGAACGAGATCGGCTTCACCGAGGGCAACCCGCGCTCCGGGGAACTTCTCTCGTCGCAGGCCGGCGCTCCGGTCTTCATCGCCCGCTCGATTGTCGGCCGGACTGTGAAGGCCTCGCTGCTCTACAAGTTCTGATCCAACGGGCCGGCGTCTCCACAGGCGCCGGCCCATATCTTTGTCACGCAGGTCCTGCAGGAGCGCCGATGGTTCGCCGGCTCATAGCGCTCGTCGCGCTTTTCACGCTCGGACTTGGCGCGGGGGTCGCCACCGCCGCGGTCGAGGACGTGATCCTGAAGGGCGAGATCACGGACCGCGATTTCCACCACTACATCGAGCGCCCATTTGCTGCGCCGAAGGGCGTTGTCCGCCTTGAGGTGCAATTTCATCACGACGGCGCCGATCAGCGGACGACCATTGACATTGGCCTTCTCGACCCGGAACGGTTCCGGGGCTGGAGCGGCGGCAACAAGTCCAGCTTCGACGTCGGTGAGACGGACGCGACACCTTCCTATCTTCCCGGTCCCTTGCCGGTAGGAGACTGGAGATTGCTCCTCGGCGTGCCGAACATCCGGCCGGGAGTCGTCACCCACTACGAAGCCCGCATCCATTTCGTCATGCAGGGCGATCCTGAGACGCTGGCGCCGTTCACCCCGAAGGCCGGACGCGCCGGGCCGGCCTGGTATCGCGGCGACTTTCACGCACATACCGGGCATAGCGACGGAAGCTGCGCCAGCGACAGCGGCCGGAAAATCCCCTGCGGCGTCGAGCGGACCCTCGACGCGGCGCGGCGACGAGACCTCGATTTCGTGACGGTCACCGATCACAACACGGAAAGTCATGTCGCCGAGCTGCGAAATCTGCAGGACACACATGACCGGCTATTGATCCTGCCGGGTCGCGAGCTGACGACCTTCCAGGGGCACGCCAATGGCCTTGGTCTGGTGGGGCCCGTCGATTTTCGCCTCGATGGCGCGCATGTGGCGCGCGCCGATGATCTGGCGGACGCGGTCCACGTCAGAGGCGCGCTGTTTTCCATCAACCATCCGTCCTCCCCCTCGGGAGAAGCGTGCATGGGCTGCGGCTGGACTCCGGACGCCTTTGACATGCGACGCGCCGACGCCGTCGAGGTCGTGAACGGCGGCAGCTTGCGCAGCGGGCTGCGCGCCGACGGCCGCCTGTCGGGCCTGTCGTTTTGGGAAGACTTCTTGCGCAAGGGGTTTCGCATCACCGCCATCGGCGGCAGCGACAATCATGCGCCGGATCTTGTCTTGGACGGCGACGGATCCGTCGGTCGACCCACGACGGTCGTTCGGGCGGAGCGCCTGACGCCGCAAGCCCTCCTCGACGGCGTCCGGCGCGGCCACGTCTTCGTTGACCTGGAAGGCGTGAAAGGGCGCCATCTCGAAGTTACGGCGACCGGTCGGGACGGCGCGGTCGGCGGATCCGGAGACGCGGTCGCTCCGGCCCAGGGGCGGCTCACCCTTCACGTTCATGTGGTCGGGGCGAAGGGTGGGCGGCTGGTTCTGGTGACGGATGAAGG
>CAIUZX010000149.1 GCA_903903715.1 uncultured Caulobacterales bacterium | reverse complement strand
TCTCGTCGGCCTGCCGGGACCAGCGGGCGCCGCCGGTCAGCTCTTCCCAGGCGAGGCTCGCCTCGAACAGATGCATATGCGCGTTGGCCTGAAAGGGGTGCGCGTCACGCTCGACAAAGCCCGCGGTCGGCCCGCGCCAATCGGCGAGAAGCCGATCATGCAGCCGCTCGGACGCCGCGAGCCGCGCGTCAGGATCGAGGCCGATCGCCGCCGCCGACGCCTGACCGAACAGGCAGAAGGCCTGATCATAGAGGGTCATCGCGTCATCCACCGGTTCTCCCGACGCCGTGACAGTTGAGCGGATCAGGCCATCGGGGCGCAGGAAACGCTGCGTCATGAAGTCGAGACCATGCGCCGCTGCTTCGCGCCAGGGCCCCTCCAGGCCGGCCTTGGTCGCCGTGGCGTAGACGTAGATCTGGCGCCCGATCACACGCGCGCGCTTATTCGAGCTCGCGACGGGGCGCCCCGTCTTATCAATCGCCTCGAAGAAGCCGCCGCCGTTGCGATCCGCGCCAACATTCCACCACAGCGGCAGCGCCGAGTTGTTCAACCAATCGTACAGGAACGGCATCGTGTGGCTTCCAATCATGACGACCAATACAGGTGCGCGGACTTACCCGATCACGGACTCGCCGCAAAGGGTACAGATGATTCACGTCATTTTTGTCGATGAAACCTGTGTTCCGGCCGCAGCGATCAGGGACACGCGCTCTTCGTCGGTCATGCCCCTCCATCGTCCCTCCGGGAGATCTCCGAGGAAAATGGGCCCGATCCGCACCCGCAGGAGATCGATCACCCGCAGCCCGACCAGTTCGCACATGCGGCGGATCTGGCGGTTTCGACCCTCCACCAGCACAAATTTCAGAGTCTGATCCGACAGGAAACTCACCTTGGCCGGTTTCAGGACCCGACCATCCAGTTGCAAGCCGTGTCGCAACAGGTTCAACCGTTCGGAGGTGATCCGCCCCTCCACGCGGACTTGATATTCCTTGTCCACAAGGGACTCAGGACCGATCACCGCCTTCGCCAGCACGCCGTCCTCGGACAGGATCAGAAGACCGCGACTATCGAGATCAAGGCGGCCCAGCGGCGCCAGACTCGTCGTGGGCGTCGGAATCTGCGCGCCGCCACCGACCAATGTCTTACGGGTGAGCAGCCGCGCCGCCGGGGTCTGCCCCGGCTCCGGCTGAGCCGAAACAAAGCCGACAGGTTTATTGATTATTGCTGTGATCTGGCTCGCGAGGGCGTTCGACGCACGATCCGCAAGGGTCAGGCACTGACCGCGGCTGATCTTGCGACCGAGATCGGCCACCACTTCACCGTCGATGGACACGAGGCCGGCCTCGATCAGCCCCTCAGCTTCTCGCCGCGAACAGACCCCGGACTGGGCCAGCCAGCGGTTCACCCGCTGAGGCTCGTCCTCCTCATAGGTTCGCGTCCAGGTCACTTTACGGCCGCCAGAATATCGGCGGTGATGTCGGCGACCTTCGTGACGCCCGTCAGCGCCATGGCGACGCGCATTTCCGACGCCATGAGGGACAGCATCCGCGCCACCCCCGCCTGCCCTTCCGCCGCCAGGGCGTTGACCCAGGCCCGGCCGACGAGCACTCCGTCCGCACCCAGAGCGATCATCCGAACGACGTCGAGTCCCGACCGAACGCCGCCGTCCGCCAGAACCGTCAGATCGTCCCCCACCGCGTCGCGAATGGCGGGCAAGGCGCGGGCGGGGGACATGGCGCCGTCGAGCTGGCGTCCGCCATGGTTCGACACCACCACCCCGTCGGCGCCCAGACGAACGGCGGAGCGGGCGTCATCGGGATCGAGTATCCCCTTGATGATCAACGGGCCTTCCCACATCTCACGGATGAATTCGAGGTCGTCCCAGGTGACGGACGGATCGAAATTGGCCGCGACCCAGGCGAAGAAGTCGAGAAGACCGGCCTTGCTGTCGAGCAATGAGGCCACATTGCCAAGATTGTGCGGTCCGCCGCGCAAACCCACGTCGTAGGCCCAGCCAGGCTTACGGGCGATCTGAAGGGCTCTGTTCAGTCGACCTGAAAGACCGGACGCGCCGGCGAGCCCCGACCGCATATCCCGATACCGGGCGCCCGGCACCGGCAGATCGACCGTGAACACCAGGGTTGTGCATCCGGCGGCCTTGGCGCGGGCGAGCAGGTCTCGCATGACCCCTCGGTCCCGCAGAACATAGAGCTGAAACCAGATGGGCGACGGGATGGCCGCCGCGACCTCCTCGATCGGGCAGACACCGACCGTCGACAGGCAGAAGGGCACGCCGGCCGCGTCCGCCGCCCGCGCCGCCTGAACTTCGCCGCGCCGCGCGTACATCCCGCCAAGGCCCACGGGCGCCAGCGCCACCGGCATCCCCCATTTCCGTCCGAAGAGTTCGGTGGAGAGATCGATCATCGAGACGTCCCGCAGCACCCGCTGCTTCAGGCTGATCGCCTGCAGGTCCGCCACATTCCGGTGCAGCGTCGTTTCTGCATAGGAGCCGCCGTCGAGATACTCGAACAGGAAGTGTGGGAGCTTCGCCTTGGCGCGCGCCCGGAAATCGTTGATATCCGCCGCCTTCACCCGCGCCTCCGCCAGATACGCACCAGAATGGCTACCCCACCAATCCAAGCAGGTAGCGCCCGTACGAGGTCTTCTCCATCGACTTGCCCGCCGCCCTGACCTGGTCTTCGTTAATGAAACCGTTGCGGTAGGCGATCTCCTCAAGACAGGCGATCTGGATGCCCTGGCGATGCTGGATGGTGCGTACGAATTCGCTGGCTTCCAGCAAGCTGTCATGGGTGCCGGTGTCGAGCCAGGCGTAGCCGCGGGACATCTTCTCGACGTGAAGTGAACCCCGCTCAAGATAGACGCGATTCAGGTCGGTGATCTCGTACTCACCACGGGCCGAGGGCTGAAGGTGCGTCGCGATGTCGACGACGTCATTGTCGTAGAAGTAAAGACCGGTGACGGCGAAGTTCGATTTCGGCTTTGCTGGCTTCTCCTCGATGGTGATCGCCATGCCAGTGGCATCCAGCTCGACCACGCCGTATCGCTCCGGATCGTCAACGCGATAGGCGAATACACTCGCGCCCGACGAGCGAGACGACGCGCTCCTCAGGAGATCGTCGAGCCCGGCGCCGAAGAAGATGTTGTCGCCCAATACCAACGAAACCGAGTCACCCCCGATAAACTGAGCGCCGATGGTGAAGGCCTGGGCCAACCCTTCCGGCTTGGGCTGAACTTTGTATTCGATGTTCATGCCAAGTTGCGAGCCGTCGCCGAACAATCGGACATAGTTGTCGATATACTCAGGCGCGGAGATGATCAGAACGTCCCGGATCTTGGCCAGCATCAATACCGACAGCGGGTAGTAGATCATCGGCTTGTCGTAGACAGGCAGCAGTTGCTTGTTCACGGCCAGCGTCGCCGGATGCAGGCGCGTGCCTGATCCGCCAGCCAGGATAATGCCCTTCATCAGACTGATGTCTCCGCTTGAAGCAATTGGTCCACGATCCGTTCGATGGAACTTCGCCAGTCCGGCAGGACGATCGCGTAATCCCGCTCCAGTCGATCCGTGGAAAGTCGCGAATTCAGCGGCCGGCGCGCCGGGGTCGGATATTCGCTCGTCGAGATTGGAAAAACCGAAGGCGCCTTTCTTCCATGCGTCGCCGCGCGGGCGAACACCGCCTCCGCCACACGACGCCAGGTCGTCTCACCCCGGTTGACCACGTGATAGGCGCCTACCGGCGCCTCGGGATCCTCAACAAGGCGCACAGCGATTTGCGCCAGCGCCGCGGCCAGGTCGGGCGCAGATGTCGGCGCCCCCCACTGGTCGTCAACCACGCGAAGCTCGCTTCGCTCCGCGCCGAGGCGCAGCATGGTCTTGACGAAATTGGCGCCGAAGGGACTGACCACCCAGGAGGTGCGCGCGATCACGTGCCGCTCGACCGCCGCCGCCACGGCGACCTCCCCTGCCGCCTTGGACGCACCGTAGACGCCTAAGGGGCCGATGGGGTCGCTCTCGAGGTAGGCCCCGTCCTTGTCGCCCGGATAGACATAGTCCGTAGAGACCTGGATCATCGGTATGCCAGCCCTGGCGCAGTGACCGGCCATCCTCGCCG
>CAIUZX010000148.1 GCA_903903715.1 uncultured Caulobacterales bacterium | reverse complement strand
TCATCGGACCAACGAGGGCCGGCATGGAGAAAGCGGCCATGGCTGAGACCAGCCGCTCCCTCGGGGCCGACCCGACCACGATCAGACGGCCCACAGGCGTCATCATTGCGCCTCCCGCGCCTTGGAGGATCCTGGCGGCGACAAGCTGCGGTAGCGTGCGGGAAAGGGCGCAGGCGATGGAGCCGGCCAGGAAGATCGACATGGCCAGCAGAAACACCCGCTTGGCGCCGTATCGGTCCGCCACCCAACCGCTGGCGGGCGTGAAGACGGCCAGCGCCATGATGTAGCTGGTCAGGCAGAGCTTGAGATGGATGGGGTCGGAGTGAAAGGCCAGCGCCAGGGTTGGCAGCGCCGTCGACAGGGCGGTCGAGTCGATGAAATCCATGAAGAGGGCGCTGGCGACGGCGATCGGCGCCAGTTGAGCGAACCTGGGGTTCACCCCTCCCGGTGAAGCCGGGCCTTTCATGGCGTTCAAAGGCGTCAAGCGGGCGCGTCCTCAAGGGTAGAGGACGGGGCAGTTTACGCCCCGTCCGTCGCCGGATCAGCCGCCGGACATCTTCTTGAAGAACTTGCCTGTCTGTTCGCCGCCCTGGAAGTAGGCCTGCTGACCGGACTGGTCTTCAATCTGCGCCCAATGATCGCGCACCGCTTCCACGGAAAGCGCGCCGTCGCCGAGATAGACGCCTTCGGTCTCGAAGATCTTGGCGGTCGCGAACACGCCAGCTCCGGCGGTCAATACGACGCCGGTCGGCGCGTCTTCCGACACGAGGTAGACCACGCCCGGGGTGACGAATTCTGGACGGAGCTTTTCCAACATTTCTGGCGGCATCAGGTTTTCCGTCATGCGCGTCGCCGCGACCGGGCTGATGGCGTTGACCTTGATGTTGTTCTTCTGACCTTCGAGCTTCAGCGTGTTCATGAAGCCCACGAGGCCGAGCTTGGCCGCGCCATAGTTGGTCTGGCCGAAATTGCCGTAGAGACCGGTCGAGGAGGTCGTGACCACGATCCGCCCATAGTTTTGGGCCTTCATGATCTCCCATACCGCCTTTGTCGGCTTGATGGTGCCCATCACGTGGACGTCCAGCACGACTTCGACGTCAGCGATCTCCATCTTGGAAAACGACTTGTCGCGGAGGATGCCTGCGTTGGCGATGAGGATGTCGATCCGGCCGAACGCGTCCATGGTCTGTTCGACCATGTGCTTGACGCCGGCGTCATCGGTCACGGAGGAGCCGTTGGCGATCGCCTCGCCGCCCATCGCCTTGATCTCTTCGACGACCTTGTCGGCAGCGCCGGACGATCCGCCCGATCCGTCCACGGAGCCGCCGAGATCGTTGATGACCACCTTGGCGCCGCGGCGTGCGAGTTCGGGGGCGTGCTGCCTGCCCAGGCCGCCGCCGGCGCCTGTCACAATGGCCACCTTGCCGTCAAAACGGATTTCGTCAGACATGTCCTACCCTAAGCTCCAGATTAACCGCCGCAGATCGGTCCGGCGCGTCATGTGGAGGCTCGAAGGCTTGTCCGTCAAGGTTTCGCTTGTGCGTCGCCGGCGTCCAGCTTCGACGCGACGGGCGGCGGGGCCTTCCGTCCGAGTTTCAAAAACTTCACCAGCACGCGCTGACCGATCAGGAAGGGGGCCGAGTCGACGGAGGCGACGACCTCCACCACCCGTTCGTCCGTCCTCTCGGAGGGGTCGTCGGACAATAGCTTGCGGGCGCCGAACTGATAGGCGCGGCGGATGACGGTCCCGTGTGCGGGGTGCAGCGGGTCCGCGTCCGGGATGATGCTGACCTCCTGGCCCACCGCCACATTGGGCAGGTCGCTTTCGGCGAGTTCCGCCCTCACGATGCGCGCGGTGTTCGGCTCGAGATCGAACATGTTCGAGACGTTGAGCGTGGACGCTCCTGAGCCCGGGTTCGCATAGCGACGAACAATCCGGCCATCCGCGGGGGCGCGGACCGTCGTCAGTTCGAGCTGGTAACTGGTGGAGGCAAGCTGCGCCTCCGCCGTCGCCACGGCCGCCTTCTGTGCGGCGATGCTGGCGTCGGCCTGCGCCACCTGATCGCGCTGCTTGTCGACCGATTGCGTGGGGGCATAGCCCTTGAGTTGCTCCAGCCGCTTCAGTTCGCGCGACGCAGAGGTCTTCTGGACCTGGAGGAGTTCGATCTGAGCGCGGGCCTGATCGGCTGCGGCCTTGGCCTGATTGGCGGCGAGGCGAAGCTGATCGTCTTCGAGGCGCGCAAGGACATCGCCTTTCTTGACGAGGTCGCCTTCTTGAACGAGCACCTCCCGCACCACGCCTGCAGTCCGGGCGGCGACCTGGATGACCCCGCCGTCGACATCGACCTTTCCGGCGGCGATGGCCGCGAATGGCGTGTCGACCACCTTTGCGGCGGCGTTGGCGGCCGGCTTCTGCGAGGCCTTGGTCGCCATGACCGCCCCGATGGCCAGAACGGCTATGGCGAGCAGAACGACGAGCCAGAACAAGGGTTTGCGAAATAGGGCGGGCATGGATTTACGCTCCAGTCGGCGAGCGACGGACATCGTCGAGAATGCGACCGTCTTCGATGTGAATGACCCTGTCCGCCCAGCTTTCCAGGCGAGGATCGTGCGTGACGCAGATGACCGCCGCGCCGTGTTCAGTGGCGGCGCGGCGGAGCAGTCGAATGACCACCTGACCGTTTTCACCGTCGAGGGCACTGGTCGGCTCGTCGGCGAACAGAAGTCTAGGGTCCTTGGCCAGGGCGCGCGCAATGGCCACGCGCTGCTTTTCCCCGCCGGACAATTCGGAGGGGCGCTGGTTCAGGCGCTTTTCAAGGCCGACTTCCGCAAGTGCGACTTCCGCCTTTCGCCGGGCTTCGCCTGGACCGAAGCCTTTGTACTTCAGCACAGTGGTGACCTGCTCGAGCGCCGTCAGGGCTGAAAACAGGTTGAACCCCTGGAAGATGAAGCCGCAGTGGTCGAGACGAAACCGGTCGATCCTGCCGTCAGACTGCTTCCAGAGGTTCTGCTCGAGGGCGACGACTTCTCCGGCGTCGGGCCGCAGCAGTCCCGACAAGGCGGCGACCAGTGTCGACTTTCCGGAGCCAGACGGCCCCATGACCATTGTCACGTCGCCGTGCCTCGCGTCGAAGTCCACGTCCTTGAGAACTTCCGTCCGGCCGCGTCCTACCTTGAAGCCTTTTTTCAGGCCGCGAGCGACCAACGCCACACCGTTTGCTTCTGAGCGGCTCATCTTAACAGGTCCGCTGGCTGGCTGCGTTTCAGGACACCCAGCGACATGATCCCGGACAACACGGCAGTGATCAGCAGGAACAGGCCGGTGGAGAGAATGTTCGGGAGGGGAAAACTCATCGGAATTCCGGACGCCTGGGCGAGCAGGCCCATGCCCGCCACGAGTGCGCCGGCGGCGACCAGCCCGGCGACTCCGACCCAGAAGGACAGCTCCAAGACGATCAACCGCAGCGATCCCATCGATACGCCCAGCGCCCGAAGGCTCGCGAACTCCTTGATATTGGCGAGCACGGCGCCGCGCAGGGTCTGCGACGTGATACCAAGTCCTATGATCATACCCATGAACGTCGAGAAACCCAGGATAACGCCGATGCCCTGCTCCTTCATGATGGACTGGTCGTTCGCCTTGGAGAGTTCCGCTTTGGTCCAGGCCCGATACCGTCCGTTGGCGACGGCGTTGAGTTCGTCTCGCACGATCGAGGCTCTGGCTGGATCGCGGACCCGAACGAACATGGGACCGATCCGATTGCTTGGGCGAGACTTGCCCAGCAGCCTCAAGGTCTGACGCGACACGATGATCTGGGGCTGCATCATGTTGGGGTAGGTCGTGGTGACTGCGGCGATCCTCACAGCGTGACCGTCGATCGCGGCCTTATCGCCGAGCTTGACGCCAAGTCTTGCAAGCGCCGTCTTGTCGACAGCTACAGCATAAGGCTGGGCGAGGGTTTCTCTGAGGTTTTCGTCGAAATCCGTCGGCAGAGTGAGCGCATCTTTTGCGGTTTCAACGGAAGTTATCTGCACGTAGTCACGCACCTTCTTGCGACCTTTGGCGTCATCTCCCACGAGGTTGGAGAACATGCCGCCGTCATCATCCACGTCCGAAACAGCGATCACCTCTGGATGACTGTAGATGATGGGCATGACCCGCCGGGGCATGCCGCCAGTGCCAAGGAGCGACTCCGACTTTGCCGGCAGGATCATCAGGTCGGCGCGAGAGCGGTCGATGGTCGCGGTAAAGCTCTTTCCGATCCCGACAAACATGCCGACGAAGGTCAGGATCAGCAGGCCGGACAAGGCGAGCGCGATGATGGCTGCGAGATATCTTCGCCACTCATAAATCACAGTGGCCAGCGCAAGCGACATTGCGACATCTCTCCCGGCGTCGCCTCGATTGGCGGCGACAGGGGCGAAATGGCCCCAATCCACGATCCCGGCCAAGTTAATTCGAGGTAAGGGTGGGAAGTCAGAGTTTGAGGGCTGGCGGTTTCGCGTCAGCGGCGCTAGCGATGATGGATGGAGTGCTGATCTTTCGCTGACGGGAGAGCGCAGGGGTGACGCTGTCGAATGTGAACCTTCAGGGCTTGATCGGCGTGTTCGTCGTTCTGGCGATGTGCTGGGCGATATCCGAGGATCGCAAGCGGTTTCCGGTGGTGCTGACGGTCGGATCGCTTCTCGTGCAGGTGGGACTGATCCTCTTGTTGTTTGGAGCGCCTGTCGCACGGTCAGCGCTATCCGGTGTGAATGGCGCCGTTGACGCCCTCGGTTCGTCCGCCCAGTCGGGCACCAGCTTCGTGTTTGGATATCTCGCCGGGCAAGCGCCGCCGCCTTACGCGCTTGAGCGTCCCCAAGCGGTGTTTGTCTTTGCGTTTCGGGTCCTGCCTGTGATCCTAGTGGTGTGCGCCCTGTCGGCGCTGCTCTGGCACTGGCGCATCCTGAAATGGGCGACGCAAGGTTTCGGCTTTCTCTTCCAGAAGACGCTCGGCCTGCGTGGTCCGCCAGCTCTGGCCGTGGCCGCGACCATCTTCATGGGACAAGTCGAAGGGCCCATCTTCATTCGCGCCTACCTCGACCGTCTCTCGCGTTCGGAGCTGTTCACACTGATGTCGGTCGGACTGGCCTGCGTCTCCGGTTCGACCATGGTGGCCTATGTGACCATCCTGAAGGATATCCTGCCGAACGCGGGCGCGCATATCCTGACGGCCTCGATCATTTCCGCTCCGGCTGGCGTGTTGCTCGCCCGGATCATTGTTCCCGCCGACAAGAGCGAAACGAAGGCGGAAGTCGAGCTCGGCGATGACCGGCGATATTCCAGCGCCATTGATGCGGTGATCCGGGGGACCGGCGACGGTTTGACCGTACTGCTCAACGTCGCGGCCACCTTGATCGTCTTTGTCGCCTTCATGGCCCTTCTGGATCGTCTGCTCACCGTCCTGCCTCCAGTGGATGGCGGCCCGATTACGGTGGAGCGGGTGCTGGGCTACGCGTTTGCGCCGCTCGCCTACGCGATTGGCGTGCCGTGGGCGGAGGCGCACGCCGCTGGCGGCCTTCTGGGCGTCAAGCTCGTGCTGACCGAATTCACGGCCTTTATCGATCTGAGCCAATCTGCGACGGGGCCGCTGTCGCCCCACGCCAGGGTCATCATGACCTACGCGCTTTGCGGTTTCGCGAATATCGCTTCCGTTGGCATCACCGTCTCCGGCTTCAGCGTTCTCATCCCGGAACGCCGCAACGAGATTGTCGGCCTGGCCTGGAAAGCTTTGCTTGCGGGTTTTTTGGCCACTTGCCTCACAGCCTCATTGGTCGGTCTGGCGCCTCAGGATCTGTTCGCAGCGCCTTGAGGACCGTACCCCGAACTTGGACGATTGAATTTTCGGGAGAACCGACATGAAAGTCTATTTGAGCAAACGCGCGCCCAACCCGCGTCGCGTGGCGTGGGTCCTCGCAGAAAAAGGCGCGTCCGATGTCGAGATCGTGGATGTCGATCTCCTGAAGGGCGAGCACAAGACCGAAGATTTCCTGAAAACGGTCGGGGTCCCAAATGTTCCGGCCCTGCAGATGGATGATGCAGTTGTGATCACCGAGTCCATCGCGATCTGCCGATATCTGGATGCCTGCTATCCCGAGCCTGATCTGTTCGGGCGGACGCCGGAAGAGGTCGCGGTCCTCGAGATGTGGACGCGGCGGGCGGAGATGTGGCTGGCGACGCCGCTCATGCTCACGGTCCGACACAGCCACCCGGCGCTCGCCGTGCTCGAACAGCAGTCGCCGGAAGTCGCTGAAAACAACCGCGCCATCGCGACCCGGTCACTCGGGATCTTCGACCGTCGCCTGTCAGAGAGCGCCTTCATCGCCCGGGACACGATCAGCATCGCCGATATCGTCGCATTCATCGGGTTTGACTTCGCCCGCATGGCCAAGTTCGCCATTCCAGACGACAAGCCTCATCTCCAGCGCTGGGCGGACAGCATGCGATCGCGCGCCGCCGCCCAGGCCGGGGTCTAGGCGTGCTCCCTGCGGCGTTGAGCGTCGCATTGTCGCTGTTCGGAACGGATCACCGGCCATCGGCCCAATACGTGAACCGACTGAAGACCGAAGCGCTGATCGAAACGCTCAACGGGGCCCTGCTCGCGGGCTCCAGCGCCACCACGGTGCTCGAGCAGTGGTGCGCCGTGCATCATCTCGCGTCGCCCGCTGTAATTACGGCTAAGCGCGACTTGTCGGTTGTCGTTCCGCCCACCGATGAAACCCGAGCCCGGCTGAAGCTTGCCCCTGACGAGCCTTATGGGTTTCGACGCGTGAAGCTGATGTGCGGCGACAAGGTCCTTTCAGAGGCGGACAACTGGTACGCGCCCGCACGACTGACCGACGCCATGAATGACTCACTCGCCAACTCAACCACACCCTTCGGACGGGTGATTGCGCCCTTCAAAGCGTTTCGACGGACATTTTCCGTTGAGCGCTTGTGGTCGCCGCTGCCGAATGACTGGGCTGAGCGCGGCGAATTGAACCCAACGGATTCTAAACTCGCTTTCCCGCCACACGGAGCGTTGTTCCGCCACCGCGCGGTGGTGCTCAAACCTGACGGCTCGCCGATCGCAGAGGTCAGCGAGACCTACATGATCGACGCTGTGCAGCTTCCGAAGCCCTGAGCCGGATTGCAGGAAGGTGGCGGTGACGCAGGGATTCGAACCCTGGATACCCTTTAGGGGGTATGACGATTTAGCAAACCGTTGCCTTCAGCCACTCGGCCACGTCACCTTGGGGCGGTTGAGATAGACGCGTTTTGATCGCTTGGCAACGCGTCAGGTGATTACCTCTGCATCGTCGGGCAGGGGCGGGCCAAGTTCGCCCTCCCAACCAGCCACGGCGGCCGCGGCGATGGAGTTTCCGATCACGTTGGTGCCGCTGCGTCCCATGTCCAGAAACTGGTCCACGCCCAGCACCAGCAGCAGTCCGGCCTCCGGAATGTGGAAGTAGGGGAGGATGGCCGCGATGACCACCAGGGACGCCCTCGGGACGCTGGCGATGCCCTTCGAGGTGACCATCAGCATCGCGCCCATAGTCAGTTTCTGAGCCCAGCTCAGCTCGATGCCGTAGAGCTGGGCGATAAACAGGCTGGCGAACGTGGTGTACATCATCGAGCCGTCGAGATTGAAGCTGTAGCCCAGGGGCAGGACGAAGCTTGCAATCCGGCGGG
>CAIUZX010000147.1 GCA_903903715.1 uncultured Caulobacterales bacterium | reverse complement strand
GGAGGCCAAGCAGACGGGAGTGAGCGTGTTCGAACGGTTGGGGATCGCCGCGCCCAAGGCGGTCGCCACCGCCTACACGATCGGCATCCGCGACCTTGCGGCCTATGAGGCGACCGCGCGGGCCTACGCCGATTATCCGGTGCTGAAGATCAAGGTCGCGGGCGATGATCCGCTCAGCTCCATCGCAGCCGTCCGCCGCGGCGCGCCCAAGCCCGCCCTGATCGTCGACGCCAACCAATCCTGGTCGGTCGCGCAGCTCAAGGCCCTGGCCGAGCCCCTGTCGCGCATGGGCGTCGTCTTGCTGGAGCAGCCGATCCCCGTGGGGGCGGAGGCGGGGCTAGATGGCTACGCCTCACCCATCCGGCTGGCGGCGGATGAGCTAATCAACGACCGCAGCGATCTTGCGCGGGCGAAGGGGCGGTTCAGCGTGATCAATATCAAGCTCGACAAGACCGGCGGCCTGACCGAGGCCCTGGCCCTGGCGGCGGAAGCCAAGGCGCAAGGCTTTGAGCTGATGGTCGGCTGCATGGCCGGCTCTTCGCTGTCGATGGCGCCGGCCATGGTGCTGGCCCAGTCCTGCCGCTTCGTCGACCTCGACGGGCCGCTCTTGCAGTCCGAGGACTGGCCGGACGGGATGACCTACACGACCGGCATCGTGTCCCCGCCCGACCCACACTTCTGGGGCTAGAGCATCGTGCGGAAAAGTGGTTTCCGGTTTTCCGCAAAACGACGCGAAATTGAAAAATCAGATTTCTTTCACGACCTCGCGAGCGACGGCGAGGGTCGCTTCGATGTCCGCTTCCGTATGGGCGAAGGAGACGAACAGGTTCTCGTAGGCGCCCGGGTGGAACAGGACGCCGCGATTGAGGCAGCCCTCCCACCAGCGGCGGAACATGTCGTGGTCGCAGTAGCGGGCCGCGTCGCGATAGTTGTGGATCGGCTTGTTGGAGAACCAGACCTGCAGGATCGGCCCCATACCGACCACGTGGGCGGGCAGGTTGGTCTTGGCGAAGATCTCGCGCAGACCTTCCATCAACTGGTCGCAGCGGGCGTAGAGGCCCTCATACATGCCGGGCGTCGCGAGGGTGTCCATCGAGGCGTTGGCCGCCGCGACCGCGATCACGTTGGCGGAGTAGGTGCCCGCCATGGAGACGACGCCGCGGGAGACGAGGTCCATGATGTCCGCCCGTCCGCCCAGCGCTGCGACCGGGAAGCCGCCGCCGAGGCCCTTGGCGAAGATCGAAAGGTCCGGCTTGAGGCCGAGCTTTCCTTGCGCGCCCGCAATGCTGATGCGGAAGCCCGTGATGACTTCGTCGAACACAAGGACGGACCCGTACTTGTCGCAGAGCTCGCGCATGCCTTCGAGATAGCCGGGACGGGGCAGGATGCACCCGGTGTTGGCCATGACCGGCTCGGTCAGGACCCCGGCGATCTGGTCGCCCTCCCGCTCGAACGCCGCGCGCAGGGCGTCAAGGTCGTTCCAGGGCAGGATGATCAGGTTCTGCTCCACGCCCTTGGGCATGCCCGGGCCCTGCGGCACGGGGACCGGCGCGTGCTCGGGGCCCGCCTTGTCGAGGCTGGGGTGCTTGGACCAGTAAACCCCGTCGGAGAAGCCGTGATACATGCCCTCGAAGCGGATCACCTTCTGGCGGCCGGTGAAGGTGCGGGCGAGGCGCAGGGCGTAGATCACCGCCTCCGTGCCCGTGTTGCACAGGCGCACCCGCTCGACGCTGGGGATCGCGGCGATGATCTTGTTCGCGAGGGTGGTTTCCGCCTCCATCGGCATGGCGAAAACCGTGCCGTGGGTCTCGATGGCCGAGACGACCGCCTTGGTGATCGCTTCTGGCCGGTGGCCGAGGATCATGGGGCCGAGGCCCAAGAGGTAATCGATGTAGGTGTTGCCGTCGACGTCGGTGACGTGCGAGCCCTTGCCGCTCTCGACATAGAGCGGGTGCGGGTCCCAGCCGGACCACACCGCGCGGGCGGTGGAGTTCACCCCGCCGGGGATGACCTTGCAGGCCTTTTCGAAGAGGTCCGCGCTGCGGGCGTAACGCTGGGGCTGGCTGTAGGTCGTAGGCACAGGGCGTCGTCCTTGATGGGTCCGCCAAAACGCGGCGGCGAAGGGTTAGATAGGTCCGCCGCGGGGTATAGGGCAGGTGTGCTGGAGCCTACGTTGCAGAATCTTGTCTTCCCGGCAAACTGTGCGGCGAAAATGTGGCGAAGTCCGCGTCAGGTTGGGGCGGCCCGGTCCTCGAGGATCATCTTCGCGGCCTTCTCAGCGATCATCAGCGTCGGGGCGTTGGTGTTTCCGGAGACGATCCTCGGCATGATCGACGCGTCCACCACCCGCAGTCCCGCAACGCCCCGCACCCGGAGGCGCTGGTCGACCACGGCCATGGGGTCTGAGTCCGTCCCCATCTTCGCCGTGCCGACAGGATGGTAGATGGTGGTGCCCAGCAGCCGCGCGGCGTCGAGGAGCTCCTCATCGCTTTGTGCTTCCGGCCCCGGGCGACGTTCCTTGGGCGCATATTGCTGCAGGGCGGGCTGCGCCACGATCTCGCGGACGCGCTTGAGGCAATCGATCGCGACCTGCTGATCCTCAGGCGTCGAAAGGTAGTTGGGCGAGATGATCGGTCCGTCCTC
>CAIUZX010000146.1 GCA_903903715.1 uncultured Caulobacterales bacterium | reverse complement strand
TGGAAGTAGGTGTACTTCTTCACCTTGGTGAGGAAGCTTAAGTCCACGCCGATGCGGAAATCCTTCAGGCATTCATTGATGAAGCCTGCGTGCCGCGCCTCGTCTCGGCTCATATACTTGAATAGCGCCTTCACGTCGGGGTTCTTCACCCGCTTGACGATCTCGGCATAGAGCACGCAGCCCGAGAACTCCGCGGTCAGGGAGCTGACCAGAAAGTCCACGAACTCCTTCTGCAGCTCGGGCTCCAGGCTCTCCAAAGCCATCTGGAACGCCTCGGCCCGGCGGAAGTGGTTTTTGTTCGGGTCGCTGGCCATTTCGGCGATCAGCCCGTCCCACTCGGCGCGGACCGGGGTGACGTCGATCTTGTCCATCGCCTTGAAATCGGTCGTGTAGAAACGGGGGCTGAGGATCGTGTCGGTCCTCGCCATGTCGGTCGTGTCGACGCGTTCGGGCGCAAAATCTGCATAGGTTGTGGCGGTCATCACAGTCTCCCGGGCGTGAAGCTGACTTCGTAGAGTTCCGACAAGGACAAGGTCGCCAGAAGGCGTGTGAGCTGGCGCTCAAGGAACCCGGCGCGCTCGACCCGCGCCTGACGGTGCAGGGTGAACCGGTCGCCGAAGCGGACGATCACCGGCTCGCCCAGCACCCGGACACGGTCGCCGGGGCGGATGTTCACCTCCCCTTCGAGGTCCACATGGGCGTGCAGGCTGCGCTCGGTGTGTTCGATCTCGATGGTGCAGGCGAGCACCTGGACTCTGCGGCTCATGACGAGGCTCCGCTCCTGGGCAGGAGCACGCTGAACGCGTCGCGGTTGATGTCGCCAAACGCATCGAGATCGATTTCCGCTCCCGTCGCGGTGTCCTGCAGCGTCATATGGCGATCCGGCCACTGAGCGAGACGGAACGGCGGCGTCGATCCGATGTGGCGCATCTTCCGCTCACGGACGAGCCCCCGCATCACGCCGCGGACGAAGCCGTTTGAATCCGGCGCAAGGTGCGACACCTCCCTGCCGGTGGCGCTGTCACGGATGCTGACCCCACCGTCGGCGCTGTCTGCGAACTGCAGATCGATCATCCGGGTCGGCGTCAGTCCCGCCTCCGCAGACGCCGGCGGCGGCGCCTGGATGCGCTGGAACCGCACCGCTGCGGTAACCGCGACGGACAGGGCGATCAGAGCGGCGGCGCTGATCAGGGCGCCGCGGGGAAAGGGCTGGGAGTCGATCTCGCTCATGGGGCGTTCCTTTATCAGGCCGCAGCGGCTTCAGGTCGGACGGGGCTTGCGCCGGACGTCCGCGCCTGGGCGGAGCGGGTGGGGGCGACATCGATAGCCGCGACCTCGCGCATCGCGGCGACGAGGCTGGCGGCTGCGGGCTCAACATCCTTCAGCGCACGGAAAGTCGGCTCGGGCGACGAGAAGGACCAGGGCCGCGCATTGGGCCAGAGCTGCAGGAAGGCGATTTTGTTGGGCGACGTCAGTTTCAGCGCCACATCGCCGCGACCCTTGGACAGACGCTTTACAGACGCGCTCTCGATCTGGGCGAAGGGGATGTTGATGGCCTTGGGCAGGGCGACGCCGAACCTGACCACCACTCGCTTGGACGTGATCGTGTAGACCGTCGTGCGGGCGTAGAGCCAGGCCAGTCCGCCCAGCATGGCCAGCGCTGCGATCGCCAGCGGCAGCACCGACAGGGTCTGCATCAGGGCCGCGCCGACCGCCTGCCCGCCGCTCACCGAAGTGACGAGGCGCAACGCCAGCATGCCTGCGAAGTAGGCTGCAACAGGACGGATATGGAAGGCGCTGACCGCCAGCTCCCAGGCGTCCGGCGCCCCCTGCCAGATCACTTTTTCATTGGCGGGAAGCTCGCCGGGGACGCCGCGGATGGCTTCGAAATCATGTTCGCTCACAGCAGGGGCTCCATGCGCTGGGCGTGGGCGTAGAGCAGTCCGCCGCCAAAATAGGCGACGATGCGCTCTTCCTCGTCCTTGGTGACTTCATTGGGGTTCGCAAGTTTCGGCGCCGTCCCAAAGTGGTGGGCGAGCACCGAGTTGACCTTCACTTCGCGCTTGGCCTTCTGAACGACAGCCATGGTCATCGGCACCAGCACCTTGCCGGTCCCGACGTCCGACGCGAGCTCGACCTCGAGGTAGCGAATCAGCGCTTCGGCCTGATCGACCCAGACATCGGTCACGACGCCAGCGACGAGATGGTCGGCGCACACCGCCTTCATACCCCGCGGATCATTGGCCTCACCGACCACGTGGAAGGCCGTCGCCACCCGCAGCGGCACGATCTTCGCGCCGCCGTGGAGCATCTGCTCGGCCTTGCGCTCCCTTTGCGCATAGGAACCAGGGCCGACCCCCGCGAGCATCGGATCGCCGACCGGCTCGATGGGCGATCCCGGCGCGATCGACGTGCGCTGCGCCTTGAGATCCGCGCTGTCGCGCTTTCCATCTGGCTTGCTGATGACGCCGTCGGCCAGGAGGAAGGCCTTCGGCTGGGCGATGAACAGGAAGCCGGGCGTCGTCTCCAGCGCGCCGGTCACGTCGTCTTCTAAGGGATAGCCCTCCCGCCGATCTTCCCGGCGCAGATAGAGCACAAGGCCTAAGAAGAAGGCGAAGAAGCTGTAGAGGATCAAAGACACCACATCGATGTCTCCGGCGAATGTCACATTATGCATGGCGTATCTCCTGACCTTGCACAGCCTGGCGTTCGGTTTCCTTGTCGGTAAGGGAACGCAAGTGAATGGGTGATTTGGGAATGTCCTGGAAACTCGCGAGCGGACCGATCGCGACCAGGGTGATGAACAGAAGAACCACTTCGATCAGATAGACGGCGGTGAACCCGGTGGCGGGGCTGACCAGCACGGGGCCGAGGCGCCCATGCAGCGCAAGGGCGCTGATGACGTCGCCGATCAGGCCGCCGGCGGCGATGGCGAAACCCGCGGCCAGCGCCTGCACCGCGCCCCAGGCGCCGAGGGCGAGGCCTGTGGCGTCGCTCTTCGCCATCGCCATCGAGGCGGTCAGGGTGCCGTGGGCGAACAGGCCAGCGCCGAAGCCGACCAGGGTCACCCCCAGCGCAAAAAGGGCCGGAGAATTGGTGGGCGCCGAGAAGATCACGGCGCAAAAGGCGGCGATGCCCGCGACGGCGCCAAAGCCCGCTACGCGATAGGGATCGGCGCCCTTCTGAAGACGCCAGGCCGCAAGACCAAGGCCTGCGCCCCCGCCGACGGCCAGCATGGCCGTGAGGACCGTAGTCGCGCCGACCGGCAGGTGCAGCACCTTGCCGCCATAGGGCTCGAGCAGAACGTCCTGCATGCTGAAGCCCACGGTGCCGAGGCCGACGGCCAGCAGGCGCCGCCAGGCGCGGCCGGTCTTCAGATAGGCGGCCCAGGCCGCGGCGAAGGTGGGCGCTTCGGTCTCCGCCGCCAGCCGGCCGGGATCGCGCGCCTCCTGCTTCCACAGGGACAGGCCGTTGACGATGAGGGTGAGCAGCCCCGCCCCCTGCACCACCCGGACCAGCCGGATCTCGCTGAAGGGGGTGAGCAGAAAGCCGAAACCGACGGCGGCCAGCACTGTGCCGACCAGCAGCATCATGCAGAGCAGCGCCACCACCTTGGGCCGCGCCCGCTCCGGCGCGAGATCGGTGGCGAGCGCCAGACCCGCCGTCTGGGTCGTGTGCATCCCCGCCCCGGTCATCAGGAAGGCGAGGGCTGCGCCCGCCTGTCCGACGATGGGCGGTCCATGGCTGTCGCCGGAGAGGAGGATCAGGGCGAACGG
>CAIUZX010000145.1 GCA_903903715.1 uncultured Caulobacterales bacterium | reverse complement strand
TGGAATTCGCTGGACGCCGGTGATCTGGAGCGTATCGGCGCAGAGATCCTTTCCGTGAGCACTGAGGAGGTGGATGCCTTCACCCTACCCCAGGCGCCCCTCTGGCTCTGCCTTCAAGGTCATCCAGAATATGAGCCAGACACGCTGGTGCGGGAATTTCGACGCGACCTGTTCCGCTTCCAGAATGGCCAGATTTCCGTCTGTCCGGCGCCGCCGCAGGGCGTCTTCGCGCTCGATGAACCCGCGATCCTCCATCCCGATCGGGCTGGTCAAAGAGTGTCGGCGCTGATCGACGCCTGCGACCGACGCCTGTCGTCCCCCGCTTCGACCATTGGCTGGAGACACAGCGCTGTGGCGCTCTATCGCGCATGGCTAAGTCCGGACAGGCCCTATGCGCCAGCCAATAGCCGCTCGAGGCCCGCCGCCCCGCAGTCGAGCCCCCGGCGCGTCAATTCCAGACGGCCTTGATCCGCCGCAAGGGTTGAATACCCGTTCCCTGCAATCATATTGCACCCAAGACCCGATTGTTGATAATGATTATCGATTGCGAGTCCGTTACGAGATCGACCTGTCCTAGATGTCCGAACCCATTCGACCCACCGATGTCGCGCTGGCCCGCGAAACCACGCTTGCCGACGGCGGCAGGGGGTTTTCCGGGGTGATCTCGGCTGTGTCCGTGCAGGATGACGCCAGTCATGCGCTGGACCCTGAGGAACTTGAACGGCGACTGCTCGAAATCGGCTTCGTTGAAGGCGCTCGGGTCAAGATCCTGCATGAAGGGTTCCTGGGGCGCGACCCGATCGTCGTAAGCCTTGATGACACCCGCGTCGCCCTTCGTAGGCGTGAAGCTCGCGCGGTCATCGTACGTCCGGATCAAGCCTGATGACCGCCGCTCAAATTGTGACGCCAACGGATGAGGAGGTCGCGACGCAGCCGATCCGGATCGCCCTCGTCGGCAATCCGAACTGCGGCAAGACCGCGATGTTCAACGCCTTGACAGGTGCGCGCCAGAAGGTGGCCAACTACGCGGGCGTGACGGTCGAGCGCAAGGAAGGCCGCCTGACCACCGAAGGTGGCCACACCGCCATCGTGCTGGATCTGCCGGGCACCTATTCGCTGAGAGCCCGCAGCCCCGACGAAGTCGTCACGCGGGACGCCGTGCTGGGGCGGCTCGAAGGAGAAACGACGCCCGACGTGATCGTCTGCGTCGCCGACGCCACCAATCTTCGCCTTGTGCTCCGGCTCGCACTCGAGCTGAAGGCCGTCGGACGCCCTGTGGTCCTTGCTCTCAACATGATCGATATCGCCGAGCGACAGGGCCGCGACATCGACATCGAGGGGCTGGCGAGCGACCTCGGCGTCCCGGTCCTCACCACGGTCGCGACACGGCGTCGGGGGGTTGAAGCGCTGGCTTCGGCGGCCATCGCTGCAGCGAGCGCGCACGCGACAGCGCCTTCGACCGTCACCGGCTGGACGGAACCGTCGGCGTCAGAGCTACGCCGTCTGCATCTCGCCGCGGAGCGCATATTCAAGAAAAGAGTGCATGAGGCGCGCCGTCCGGACACGCTGACCGGGCGCATTGACGACGTCCTGCTGCACCCGGTTGCGGGCATCGCGATCCTGCTCATCGTCTTGTTTGCGATGTTCCAGGCTGTGTTCGTCGTGGCCAAGCCGTTCATGGATCTGATCACCGCAGCCGTCACCGCATTAAGCGCTGGGGCGGCGGTGATCTTGCCCGATGGCCTCCTCAAAAGTCTGATTTGCGACGGCGTGATCGCAGGGGTCGGCAGCGTCCTCGTCTTCCTGCCGCAGATCATGATCCTGTTCTTGTTCATCATCCTGCTCGAAGACGTGGGCTACATGGCGCGGGCTGCGTTCCTGCTGGACCGGGTCATGGGCTTCGCCGGTCTGCATGGGCGCGCCTTCATTCCGCTTCTATCGAGTTTTGCCTGCGCCATTCCAGGCGTCATGTCGGCGCGCGTGATCGATAATCGCCGGGATCGTCTGACCACTATCATGGCCGCGCCGCTGATGACCTGTTCGGCGCGCATCGCCGTCTACACGCTAATCATTTCCGCCTTCATTCCCGACAAGCGGATCTTCGGGTTCGTCAATCTGCAGGGCCTCGTCTTCTTCAGCCTCTACGCGGCCGGCATGATCGGCGCTCTGCTCGTTGCCTGGGTGATGAGGCGACTGATCTGGCGCAGCGCCTCCGAGCCCTTCCTGATGGAGCTTCCCGCCTACAAGCGTCCTGAGTTTGTCGTGGTCATGCGCAGCGTCGCCCAGCGGGGGCAGATCTTCCTCACCCGCGCGGGCACCACCATCCTCTTCATGATGGTCCTGATCTGGTTTGTCTGCCAACTGCCTGGTCCCCCGCCAGGCGCGACAGAGCCTGCCATCAACTACAGCTTCGCCGGCATGATCGGCCGGGCCGTGCAGCCATTTCTCGCCCCGATCGGTTTCTCCTGGCAGATGAGCGTGGCCCTGATCCCTGGCCTCGCGGCCCGGGAGGTCGCGATCGGTGCGCTGGGCGCCATCTACGCCGTGTCCGGCGGCGAAAGCGGCGGACATCCCCTGCTGGCGGCCAATCTTGCCCATCACTGGTCCATGGCGTCAGCCCTCGCCTTCCTCGCCTGGTACGTCTTCGCGCCTCAGTGCGCCTCGACGCTCGCGGTCGTGAAGCGCGAGACGGGGTCATGGATCTGGCCGGCGATCATGTTCGGCTACATGTTCGCCCTCGCCTACGCCGCCGCCTTCGTGGTCTATCGGATCGCCGTTTCTGTCGGGATGGGGTGACGGAAGCTCGTCCCTCCCTTCAAAACCGCTCTTACAGATCTTGAAGTTCGCGTAGCCCCTGCGAAAGTCCCGTCGAACGATCGGTCTGGGGCAGCAACATGACATCAGCGAAAATCGCACGGCGGCGGGCGGTCGCCTTCGTCATGGCGGCCCTGATGTGCGCCGGGTCAGCGCACGCCTCCGGACCGGGCGAAGCTGCGCCCTGGTATCTTGATCAGTTCGGCGGCTCGCGCGCGGATCTTGCACGTCTTTACGAGGGTGATCTCGGGGTGGTGATGGCGAGGGCGCCCAAATCCATCCTCTATCTCGACTGGCGGGTTTTGCATCATCAGCGCGTCGGCAAGGAGGCTGGGCTCGCACTTTCGAGGCCCTGCTGCGACGCAGCAACGGCGCCTTATGGCACACCGACCAGCACCAGTCGCTGGCTCGACGCCAGAAAAGCTGTCGCAGGCGCTCCGGAAGCAAAGCCATACCTTGAGACCAGTCGCCCCGGCCCGAACTACACAAGTAAGCCCAACTGTTTTGACGACGCCTTCGACACTGCGGCGACAACCCTGCAGGACAGGGTCAAGCGGTTCGGCGCAAGCGCGCCTGAGGTGAAGGCCTGGCTTGCGACCCAGGACGCCGTGTTCGACGCCTGCAGCCGCGCCGAAGCCGCCCTGCCGCCGCCCCTCGCCGCTTCCCCCGACTGGCTCCGCGCAGATCGCGCCTATCAGGAGGCGGCGTTCGCACTCTACCAGGATCGCAACGAGGATGCAGCGCTTCGCTTCGAGACGATCGCCAAGAACCGCACATCCCCCTGGCGAACGACGGGTGTCTATCTTGCCGCCCGCGCGCGGGTGAAGGAGGCGATCGCGCGTCCAAGCCCTGCAGCGACCCAGGCTGCCGATCTCGCCATTGACCGGCTGGCGA
>CAIUZX010000144.1 GCA_903903715.1 uncultured Caulobacterales bacterium | reverse complement strand
AGGCGGGACGATGAGACGCGGATGGCTCGGAAGACTGCTCGGCGCAGGCCTCGCCCTCGCGGCGCTGATGTCGGGGAGCCAGGCGTCGGCGGCGGACGGCCCGCGGCTGTACTATCACGTGTTTGTCCGCAGTTTTGCCGACTCCAACGGCGACCGGATTGGTGATCTGCCGGGCGTCGCCGCGCATCTGGACTATCTCGCCAAGCTGCACGTCACCCACATCCTGCTGACGCCGATGCAGGCCTCGCCCTTCTATCACAACTACTTCGCAACCGACTTCGACGCGGTGGACGAGGCCTATGGCGGAGAGGCGGGCTGTCTCGCCTTCGTCCGCGCCGCCCACGCCCGACACATGAAGGTCATCCTCGACGAGGAGTTCCAATATGTGGCGGAGGGCCACCCCTGGTGGCGGGCGAACGAGGGGCGCCCGGGCAGACCCGAAGGCCGCTTCGTCCTGTGGAACGACCCCGCCGCGCAGAAGCGCCCCGAACCGTTCCTGAACGCGCCAAAGTATCGGACCCATGACGGGCGCATGGTGGGCATCGCCATGGTCGATCTCCATCGCAACGAGGTCCGCGAATGGTTCGAGAGGATGCTGCTCCGCCGGGTTGACCCGCACGGCGACGGCAGCCTGACGGATGGTGTAGACGGCTTCCGCATCGACCACATGATGGACGATCTCGACGGCAAGGGCCGGATGACCGACCTGTTCCGCCGGTTCTGGAAGCCGCTGATCACGTCTTTGCGGGCGGTGCGACCGGACCTCGAATTCATCGCCGAACCGTCGGACTGGGGCGATGGCCGCGACCATATGCGCCGAGGCGGGGCCACCGCCGTCTTTGACTTTCCCCTCCGCGCAGCCATCGTGCGTCTGGACGCTGGCGCCCTGCGGCGCGCCGTTTCCGCCGCCCGGCTCGACCCGCCGGGCACGCACCGCCTGAGCTTCATCGAGAACCATGACGTCGACCGTTTCGCCTCCCTCATGGATTCGGATCCGGCGAAGCTGCGGATCGGGGCGACGCTGGGGCTGATGCTGGGATCCGACCCTATCCTCTATTACGGCCAGGAACTCGGCATGCGGGGGGTGGAAGAGAAGGACCACAGCTCTGACGGCGCCCAGATCCCCTTGCGGGAAGCCTTCCGCTGGCAGGCTGATCTCGAGGCGCCCGGATCAGCGATCTGGTACACATCAGACGCCTCCTGGTGGACCGGCCGCGTTAACCGGACCGGCGACGGGGTCTCGGTCGAAGAAGAGGCGGCGTCGGCAACGTCCCTCCTCGCCTTCTACCGTTCGCTGCTCGACCTTCGGGCCCAGCGGCCGGAGCTCTGGCGCGGACATGTAGTCATGGGGTGTGAGCATCAACGGTCGGCGGTCTGCTTCAGCCGAAGGCTCGGGCGCAGATGGACCTTCGTCGTCGCCAACCTGTCGGACAAACCGGTGACTGTCAGTACACAGATGAACGAACGGCGCGCGGCCACGGACCTGCTTGAGGGTGGAAAAGTCTCGACCCGTACGATCATCGTCCCGCCTTGGGGGTTGCGGCTCGTGGGCGACAAGGCCCGCTGAGCCTAGGCCATGATCAGGTGGTCGAGCACCCGCTTCTCCAGCACCAGCATCGCGCTCGCCCCATTGGTGCGCATGACAATGCCGTCGGCCAGATGTTGAGCGGCGTCCCGCACCGCAGAGGCGAGGCGCCGGAATTCAGGCTGCCCTCGCCCGTCCAGACCATGCAGCGCACAGAGCTGGCGCCAGTCGAGGACGAAGCTTTCCAACAATCGGTCAAACGCCGACAGACGCATCGTCGCATCGGGCGCGTCCCCGGCGAAGACGAGCTCATCGCGCAGGTCGTCGACCAGCAGCTGGACCTCCGCCGCGGACATGACCGGCGTGCGCTGGTCTCGTTCGGTCAGTAGCTGAGGCGCAGCGCCCGGCTTCCAGTTCAGGGTCGGCCACTGCGCCCTTGGCGGCGACGGTCCGCAGGCGAACTGCCAGAAGGACGCCGTGCCGGTCGTGTCCGCCACCAGATGGATCCGCTCGACATCCGCCCCGTTCTCCACATGGTGGCGGCGCCAGTTGTCGAAGATCCACGCCTCTCCCGCCGCCATGTGCACTGTCTGTCCGTCGCAGTGGAAGCGCACCTTCGGCCTGGTCACGACCGGGATGTGCATCCGCACCCGCGTGTGCCAGTGGTGATTGATGTCCGCGTGCTCGGGCACGCCGACGCCGGGGGCGAGGCGCATCAGCCGGGAGCGGCCCCACACCACACCAAACCCTGCGAGCACCTGTTGCGTGTAGGGCATCGCCTTCAGCCAGGGCGTCGCCAGCATCTGGCCGTGGTGCGTATCCGTCTCGGCGCCGTCCACCGTGATCAGCCGCACCGCGCTGTTGCCCAGGATGCGGTCCGGATGCGGCGCCCACGCCTCGGTTGGCAGCGCTGCGGCTTCCGCCGCCAGCCGTGCGGCGTCGAACAGGACCGGAAGCTGGAAGAAGGGTTGCGAGAGCCGCATGGGTCAGTCCCTGTATCGCGTGACGGCGTCGCCCAGCGCCTCGCGGAGGGGTGCAAGCCAGGGGGCGTAATGGCGCCACTGGTCCACCCCCTGTCGCCCGATGGGCTGGCGCACCTGCTCGGAGCTTGGCGTGCGCACGCTGCGCTGCGTCGTGTGGAAGGCGAGGCACTGCGCCTCGAACGGCAGGCCGCAGTGATCAAGGATGCGCCGCACGCCCGTCTCCAGATCCTCCACCACGTCCTCGTAAGCCACCCGAAGCACGCGACCGGGCAGGACCTCATCCCAGGTCCGCATCACGTCGAGATAGGTGCGGTAGCGGCGCGCGAAGCTCTCCACGCCATAGGAGAACTCCTGGTTCGCGCCGCTGTAGAGCTGTTTCAGGTTGCTGAACCCGCAGGACATCGGCTCCCGGCGGATGTCGATGATCCTGGCGTTCGGCAGGATCAGGTGAATGAAACCCACATGCCAGAAATTGTTGGGCATCTTGTCGATGAAATAGGGACGACCGAGCCGGCGATAGACGCGCGTTTCGTCGAGGAATCGCCGCCCGAGGGCCTTCGCATCCGCCGCCGACAGCCCCGACAGCGCGTCGATGTCCAGCGGCAGATAGCAGTCCGGATCGCGGCCCGTGCATTCGCAGACCATGCGGTCAATTTCGGTCAGCTCCTGCGTGCCCTCAACCTGTGAGTGGGAGGCGAGGATCTGCTCGATCAGGGTTGAGCCGGACCGTGGGAGGCCGAGGATGAAGATCGGCGCCGGATCGTCAGCGCCCCAGCCTGCGCGCTCTGCGAAATAGGCGCCTGTGAATACACTGCGCAGGCGCGCGGCGCAGGCCTCGGCGATCTCCGGCCGATCCGTGCTGGTCCGACGCCGCACGGCGGCGCCTGTCTCATAGAACCGCCAGGAGGTCTCATAGTCGCCCAGGTCTTCGAACGCCTTGCCGAGGGCGAAGCTGAGATAGATCCGGTCCATTTCCTGGGTGTCGGGCCGCCCTTGCGCCGCCCTCATGCGCGCGATGTCGTCCTCGGAGAAACGGTAGGTCTTCAGATTGGCGAGGCTGAACCACGCCACGCCATAGTCGGGGCGGGCCGCGAGCGACGCGCGATAGTCCGCAATCGCTTCGGGCAACCGCCCGACCGTCTTCAAAGCATTGGCCCGCCAGAAGCGAAGATCGGCGACTTCGGTTCCCGAGATATCCGGCGCCGCCAGCAGGCGGGCGTAGAGGTCGATCGCGGGCTCGTAGTCGCCAAGACCGATGCAGGCGAGGCCGTACTGTTTCAGATAATCGCGATGGCTCGGATCGTGTGCGATCAGGCGATCCGCCTCCCCGCGGGCGAGGGCGAATTTCTCCTGTTTGAGCAGCGCCATGACGAGATCATAACGCACGGCGTCATCCCACGGCGCCCGCTGCAGCGCCTTTCGCAGCATCCCCTCCGCCGCCTCCGCGGCCCCGGCTTCGAGCCGGATGCGCGCAAGGAGACGTAAGCCCCCGACATTGCCTGGATCCTTCCGCAAGAACTCGCCCATTACCTCCGCCGCGGGATCGAGATCGCCGTCCACCAGGAGGCAATTGGCCACCACCACCTCCGGCGGCAAGTGTCGCAGCACGGCCAGATGCTGCGCCGCCGCAGCGGCTCGCGCCGTGTCGCCTGTCAGCCGATAGAGCTGCTCCAGCATGTCCCAGCTGGCCGGAAGGGTGGGGCTAAGGCGCACGGCGTGCTCCAGCGCGGCGATCGCTGCGGGGGCGTTGCGAAGCTCGACATGGCAATGGCCGCGCTCCTGAAAGAGGCGGCTGAAGCTCGGATAGCGGGTCTCGAGCTGGTCCAGAACCTTCAGGGCTTCCGCCGCGCGACGCTGCGACCGAAGCGACATCGCCGCGCGCAAAAGGGCGTCGCGATCCTGGACGTCCGCGGATGCGTTCACGACGCCCCGCTCGCGCTCAGGAAGGGCGCCAGCCAGTCCGGATCCGGCTGATCGGCGTCGTAATACTCGAAGATCAGATGGATCCGGGCCGCGTCGCCGCCATTTCGGACCCAGTGGGGGGCCAGATTGTTGACCTCCACCGCCTCGCCCTTCGCAAGATGACGCTCCTCGCCGCCGAAGAAGGACACGACGTGCGGGTTGGTGAAGAGCGGCACGTGAATCTTGTGCGGCCACTTGGCGGCGGGATTTGCGTCAATGTGCGGGTGGATGATCCCCCCCGGCGGCATCTTTGCCAGCATGACCCGCGGAAACACGCCGTGCGCGTAGCCGTAAGGGGCGACGGCCTCATCGAGCAACGGCTCGAGCCGCCCGCGCCAGCTGGCCCAGGCGTCGCGATCATGCGAGCGGCGCCAGTCCCTGGGGCCGTCAATGAAGCGGAAGACGATGTGCTGGGTGGTGTCCAGCACCTCGAAGCGGTTCGGCTTGGCGGCGTTTTCCGCCGCCCAGACTGCATCTGGGATCATCGCGACCGCGGCGCTGAGGGCGTCGATCTCCACCCGGCCGAGCCTGCGGATCGTCATCGTCTTGCGCGGATTGGCGGTGGGCGCGGCGGCGGACGGGCTCATGCCGCCCCCTCGAAGCTGTAGCCGAACAGGGCCAGATCCTGCGCATAGCGGGCCGCCACGCCGTCGATCAGGGCCTGGTCGTAGTAGCGGCGATAGTCGCCCCGGCGAGAGCTGTTGACCCGGTCGAGCGCCCGGCAGGCGATGCCGATATGGGCGCAGATCGCATCGTACGAGGTCTGCATCTCCTCCACCCGACCGATCCGGTTCGTCAAAAGGGTCCGCCCGTCCTCCGCCAGCAGCAGCGCACTCTGCGGCTGGAAGAGGATGTGGTTTTCCGGCGGCGCCTCGAACAGGAAGTGCCGCATGACGTCCTGCGGCCGCGTCTGGAACAGGTCCCCGCCCCGTAGCATGAAGGCGCAGTAGGACACGAAACGGTCAAACGGATTGCGCACGAAAGCGAACTTGAAATAGGCGTCGAACGCCGCATCGCCGAGATAGGGCCTGATCTGCTGTAGCGACAGGTGGCCGTGCTGGATGGCCGCAAGATCCTCCCAGGGGAAGCGCTTATTGACGAACAACCCCACCTGTTCGAGGTCCTCGTCGCCCATCTGCTCACGCAACGCCTGGCGCACCGCGTGCGTCCCGGTTTTCGGGACGGCGGCGAAGATGAAACGGTGGCGGTGCGACACGATCACGTTTCAACACTCAAAGGCAGTTGCGCCCCGCCTTGGGGGAGACGGGGCGCAACCTATATCAAACGCGTGGGCCTTAGTACTTGTAAGCGATGCCGACCATGTAGGTCGCGCCGCT
>CAIUZX010000143.1 GCA_903903715.1 uncultured Caulobacterales bacterium | reverse complement strand
TGATTTATATTACGCATCTCTAACTTCAGAATTCTTTACATCGAAAGTTCTATTTGTGCGCAAGCGTCTGACCCACAATATACAGCAGGCAACCGCGCATATCCGGTCGGTGCTGGTCGCCCACCTGCACGGCAACGCCGCTCAGATCTCCGTCGAGATCGGCCGCGGCGTGGTGCCGAGCGAAAGCCAGCCCAGCTTCAGCGAGCTGGAAACCGCGCTGAATTCCGCCGGTTCCGAATAAGGCCTACTTGGTCGGGACGCGCCCGCCTTCCTTCTGACGGCGCTCCTTGCGCTCGTTGAAGGTGACGAGGATCTCGTCCGACTGCTCGAAGGCGTCATCCGCCAGCACCCGGACAAAGGCGGCAAGCTCAGCCTTGCGCTTGTGCGAGAAGAATTCCTCCCCGCTCGCCTTGCTTTCCTGATCCATGCGCACGGCCCAGCGCCAGACGGCGCGGTCAACCAGAGCGTGTTCGTAAAGCGCGTAGATCCGGGCGACAGCCGAAGGCCGCTCCGACGCCTTGCGGTTCTTGTGCTGCGTCTTCAGCGCCTTTTCCAGCGACCTGCGCACCTCCGCGCCGTCGAACTGGGCGTAGGACAGGGTGTCGACCAGCGTCTGACCATCGAACTTCGACGGGTCCTGAGCCTTCGCGCTCTTGTAGGCCTTGGCGATCGGCTTGAAGATCTTGCGACCGGACATCGCATTGTCGAGGTCGAGAATGAAGCCGAACACGCCCCAGCGGTCGCGCTTCTGCAGCCATTCGACCTGGCTGCGGATTTCCTTGCGCGCCTCGAGCTTGAACAGAAGCTCGTCCAGCAGCGACTGGCAGGTGGCGGCGACGTCCACGGCGTCGCGCTTTTCCACCGCCTCAGGCGCCAGACGGTTGAGGGTTTCGCAAAGCGGGCCGAGCTCGAGGCTGCAGATCCACTTCAGGCCCTCAGGCTCCAGTGGCATCTTTGGAACGGTCGCGACCAGCTCCAATTCCAACAATCGCAGGTCTTCTTCCGTCTGCCCGTGTGGCTTTCCTTGGCGCTGTCGGATAATTTTGACGAATTCAATTTTCTTGCCTTCTACCCGCAAGAAAGCTGGTTTTTGACACGCGGGGTTCGGGCAGGTCGATGCGAATAGGACTTGAACGCGCTTCTCAAGATCGGGGTCATACCCGTTGCGATCGAGCGTCTCAACGCGAGTAAGATGCTTCGCCGGCTCGCTGGCATACGTCTCAAGGTCATCTGTTATGCAGGACCGGTACAATGTTTCCGGGGTCCACTTGCCAGGTTTGTCGCAAAAGTGGCACGCACGAACAAAGGAGCGGCGAGCTTCGACGGCCGAGATTGTCGGGTCGCCTGGAGGCGGGTTCTGGGTCGCTGGGTTATCCATGGGTTAATTATGTTTAATCCCTTTGGGTCTGGCAAGGGCGAGCTTATGCATACGCTTCACCAGACACTCGATTTTTATGGCGACTGGAGCCGATTGCAACGATGCACATCCCGACGGCGAAGCTTGAACAGGTGCTGGACCGCTTCCGCGAGGTGGAAGCCCGCATGTCCGCCGCCTCCGACGGGGCTGAAATCGTGCGCCTTTCCCGCGAACACGCCGAGCTGAAACCCGTCGCCGATGCGGTGATGGCGCTGGCCCGCGGTCGCAGCGAGCGGGCGGATCTCGACGAGATGGTCGCTGCCGGGGGCGAGATGGCGGCCCTGGCGCGGGAGGAGATCGGCGCCCTCGACGAACGCCTGACGGCGCTGGAGCGCGATGTCGGCCTTTTGCTCGCGCCCAAGGACAAGGACGAGAACGCCTCGGCCATTCTGGAAGTCCGCGCCGGCACCGGCGGCGACGAGGCGGCGCTCTTCGCCGGCGATCTCTTCCGCATGTACCAGCGCTACGCCCAGATCCGCGGCTGGCGGCTGGAGGTGGAGGACGTCTCCGAGGGCGACGCCGGGGGCTACAAGGAAATCGTGGCCTCCATCACCGGCGACGGGGTGTTCGGTCGGCTGAAGTTCGAGAGCGGCGTGCACCGCGTGCAACGCGTACCGGCGACCGAAGCCGGCGGGCGCATCCACACCTCCGCCGCCACTGTGGCCGTGTTGCCACAG
>CAIUZX010000142.1 GCA_903903715.1 uncultured Caulobacterales bacterium | reverse complement strand
GGTCCACACGACCTTGTCCGCCTCGACGCCCCAGGTTCCCACCGCCCGGCGGGTCGCGTCGGCGATGATCTTGCGACAGGCCTCGATCACGGCGAGGCCGGTGGCGAAGGTGGTGCGGCTGCCGCCGGTCACGTTGGAAAAGCCGATGGAGGCCGTATCCGCGATCTTGGCGCGCACCCGCTCAACAGGCAGGCCCAGCGTCTCCGCCGCCATCATCTGCATGGAGGCGCGGGAGCCGCCGATATCGGGGCTGCCGGTCGTGACCGTCGCGCCGCCGTCTTCGCTGATGTGCACCGACGCGGTGCTCTCCCCGCCGATGTTGAACCAGAAGCCCACGGCGAAGCCGCGCCCCTGGTTCGGCCCCAGCGGCGCCTTGTAGTGGTCGCTGGCCTGCAGCGCCTCCAGCGTCTCGACATAACCGATATTGCGGTATTTCGGCCCATAGCTGGCGATCACCCCGTCGCGGACGGCGTTCTTCAGGCGAAGATCGATCGGGTCGATTTTGAGCTGGCGGGCGAGCTCATCCATCGCGCTTTCCACGGCGAAGGCGACGATGGGGGCGCCCGGGGCGCGATAAGCCGCAACCTTGGGCGTATTGGTGACGACGTCCCAACCCAACACCTCGAAGTTGGGCACGTCATAGCAGGCGAGCGCGGTCATGCAGGCCGCGCCGACGGGCGACCCCGGGAAGGCGCCCGCCTGGAACTTCAACTCCACCTTCGCCGCCGTCAGCGTGCCATCGCTCTTGGCGCCGAGACGAACGGTCATCGCGGCGCCCGAGGTCGGTCCCGTGGCGCGGAACACCTCGTCCCGGGTCATCACCATCTTCACCGGACGACCCGACTGGCGGGACAGGGCCAGCGCCAGAGGCTCAAGATAGACCGTGGTCTTGCCGCCAAAGCCGCCGCCGATCTCCAGCGGCGTGACGCGCACATCGCTGAGCGGCAGATTCAGGATCTTGGCGCAATAGGCGCGGATCATGAAGTGCCCCTGGCTGGAGCACCACACGTCGCACTGGCCGTCCTCACCCCACTGGGCGACGCAGGCGTGCGGCTCGATGTAGCCCTGGTGCACGGCCTGGGTGGTGTAGCGCCCCTCATAGGTCACGTTAGCGTCGGCGAAGCCCTGGGCCAGATCGCCGCGCTCGAAGATGTGGCGCTTGGCGACGTTAGAGGCCTTGGTTGGCGCGGGCTTCACACCGCCCGTGCGCATATGGTCGTGCAGGATCGGCGCGTCGGCGGCCATCGCCGCCTCGACCTCCAGCACATGCGGCAAGGCCTCATAGGTGACGGTGATCAGGCGCAGCGCCTCTTCGGCGATCTCCGGCGAGATGGCGGCGACGGCGGCGACGGCGTGGCCCTCGTACAGCGCCTTGTCCCGGGCGATGACGTTCATGGCGAGATCGCGAAGGTCCGAGCTCGACTCGCCGCCTTCGTGCACTTCGGACTTCAGGTTCGGGAAGTCGGCGCCGGTGACCACCGCCTTCACCCCTGCGAGCGCCTTGGCCTTGCGGGTGTCGATGGAGACGATTCTGGCGTGGGCGTGCGGGCTGCGCAGCACCCGGCCGCAGAGCTGTCCCGCCACGGCGAAGTCCGCGCCGAACAGGGCGCGGCCGGTGACCTTGTCCACGCCGTCGGGACGGACGGGTCGTCCGCCAATGACAGTGAGTTGGGGGGTGTTAGGGCTCTCGCTCATGCGCAGCGCTCCTGTCGCATCTCGGCGGCGGCGTCCATCACCGCCCGAACAATCTTGTCATAGCCCGTGCAGCGGCAAAGGTTTCCGGCCAGCCAGAAGCGGACCTCCGTCTCCGTCGGGGACGGATTGACGTCCAGCAGCGCCTTGGCGGCGACCAGAAAGCCTGGTGTGCAGAAGCCGCACTGAAGGGCCGCATGTTCCAGAAACTTGGACTGCAAGGGGTGCAGACGCCCCTCCTCCGCCAAGCCTTCAACCGTAGTCACACTGCAACCTTCCGCCTCGGCGGCCAGCATGAGGCAGGCGCAGACGACCCGGCCGTCGACGATGACGCTGCAGGCGCCGCAGTCGCCGGTGCCGCAGCCTTCCTTGGCCCCGGTCAGGCGAAGTTCGTCGCGCAGGGCGTCGAGAAGGGTCGTGGTCGGTTCGGCGAGAAAACTCTGCGCGTCGCCATTGACCGTGGTTTGCACTGCCATTTTCGTCATGCCACACCCCCTGCGCGCGCATAGGCGATCTTCGCCGCCCGCGCCGCCAAAACCCCTGCCGTCCGCGTACGGAACGCCGCCGTGCCGCGCTTGTCCGAGATCGGACGACACACCGCCTCGACCGCCCTCGACAGGGCCGATAGCGCCGCATCGTCCAGCTTGGTTCCGACGAGAGCCGCGCCCGCCTCGACGACCCGAAGCGCCGTGGGAGCGACCGCGCCAAGCCCTACCTCGGCCGCCGTGACTATCCCTGCTTCATCCACGGTCAGGCTGACGCCGACGCCGACCACGGCGATGTCCATCTCCGTGCGGGGAATAAAGCGCAGGTAAGCGTCAGACGCCCGGGCGGGCCGCTTAGGCAGGGTGAAGGAGAGGATGAACTCACCGGCGGAAAGCGTGTTCTTGCCGGGGCCTGCTGCGATATCCTCAACGGCCGCATCCCGCTCGCCGCTCGGCCCGACGATCCGGCACACCGCCCGCGCCGCAATCAAGGCCGGGACGCTGTCCGCCGCCGGAGAGGCGTTGCAGACATTGCCGGCCAGCGTCGCGCGCCCCTGCACCTGGGTCGAGCCGATCAGATTGGCCGCTTCGACCACCCCCGGCCACGCCTTCACCAGCCCCTCATGCTCGCCGAGCGCAGCGCAAGGCGTCATCGCGCCAATCACGAAGCTGTCGGCGGTCTCGCGCACGCCGATGGCGCCGGAGATGCGCTTCAGATCAATGATCGCTTCGGGCCGGGCCCGGCCCGACTTCATCTGAACAAGGAGATCGGTGCCCCCGCTGAGCGCGCGCGCTCCGGGGTGGGTGAGCGCCTGAGCCGCTTCAGCAGCGGTCATCGGCGCCCGGTAGGCGGATTGGGACAAGCTTGCGACTCCGAGGAAACGTCGGCGGCGCCGACATATGCAGGATGGGCCTGCGCGCCCGGTCCGGTCAAGCGAGGGACGGTCGGCGGCGGCCGATCCTCTTCTGTCATCTTGTAACATTTTTACAATTTATCGTCAGTCGCGAATTGACATGTCCGCCTCAATTCGTTCGCCCCCGACCGCGCCCGCGGGTATCCCG
>CAIUZX010000141.1 GCA_903903715.1 uncultured Caulobacterales bacterium | reverse complement strand
CGCCGGGGCTCCGGACGATGTGGTCGCGGTCTATTCCCCTTGGCGGCGCTGCTATTTTGACGAGGGCCGTGTGACCTGGACCACCCCGCTGGTCCAGCCCGACATGCACGGCCGCGCGCCGATCATGTGCCTGGTCAGCAACCAGAGGCCGCTGCACGCAGCAGGTCTTGCCCGTCGCACCACCCTAACGGCGATCGGCGGCTTTGATGAAAGCCTTCGCTTCTGGGAGTGCGAAGAGGTGACCGTTCGCCTGGCGAAGGCCGGACGCGTGCTGAACGTTCCGTCGGACGCGCCCTTGTACCTCTGGAGAGAGCATCGGGACCGCGCCTACATCGGCGACGCCAACGCGCGCTACGACATCACCAATGTGGCGCTCGGGTGGATCGAGCAGATGGTGCGGGCGGCGGAAGGCCGATCCTTCGATGAACTCGGCCTGTCCACGTTGGATCGACAGGACATCCTGCTCCAGTGCACTGAATACGGCCGCTGGCTCTACAGCAGGAACCGGCGCGCCTTCCGCAGATATGTGCAGATGGCCCGGACCTTCGATCCCAACCTCGCCCCGGCGCACCCGAAGTTCGCCACCAGGCTTTCACGCTGGCTGGGTTACGAGACGGCGGAAGGTGTGGCGCGCCTCAGCCGCGCGCCCAGGGCGGTCCTGAAGCGGCTCGCGCCCGCGCTCAGCTGACGCGCCGCTTCCAGGCGGCCGGTCGGCCCCAGGCCCGCCGCAGGATCAGCTCGAGGGTGCTGTCGCGGGTGAAGCGCTCGCCGAACACCCGCTGTACGATGAAGGGCTCGTCCTCGCGCAGACCATCGGTGTCGAAGAAGAGGCCGATGACCGGATAGCGGTCGCGTAAGGCCGCCAGCCATCTCCGATCCAGCCATCCGCCGAAATAGGGAAAGGCGAACGGGACCTTTTCCTGACCGGTGATCGCCTGAACGGCCCGGCAGGACTCGACGATTTCCCGCTCGGCCTCTTCCGGCGAAAGGTCGCTGAGCTGACGGTGCGTGCAGCTGTGGGCGCCGATGGTGAAGCCGTTAGCGTGCAGCTCCAGGATCTGCTCCCGGGTCAGGTAGGGCTTGGCGGCGGCGAGATAGGCGTCAGGCTGCACGCCCAGGCGTTCGCAGAGCGCGTCGAGCGCTTCGGTCCGATTCGAGGCCTCCGTCAGCAGCCAGTCCAGCAGCGGCCAGCGGCGCGGATCCGAAGCCTCCAAAGCCGCCAGTTCCAGCGCCGACTTGCTGATATGACCGAACAGCGGCTGGCTGCTCGCCTGCGCCCGGACCGTGGTCAGTCCGAGCTCGGCGGTGATCGCCGCCACGACGTCCATGGGCGTTGTCAGGACCCGGTCGATGCAGAGCGCGGCCTTGTTCTCGCGGAACAGCGCCTGGTTGTCGATCAGGTCGGTGATCAGGAAGAACACCCCGCTGACCGCCCGGCGCTTCAGGATCGGCGCGATGATCGTCGCGCACTCGGAAAAGCCGTCATCGAAGGTCAGGAGCACGCGATTGTCCCGCGGCGGAGACGTTATGCTGCGGCGTTCAACAAGGGCCGCATAGTCGATGAAGCCGTTGTGGCGGTCGAGATAGTCGAGGTCGGCCTCGAAGGCGACGGGGTCCAGCACGGCGTAGTGCTTCAGATGCGAGGGCCGCGCCTGCGCGACCAGATGATAGCAGACGCTCACACAGCTCTTAGGCGCGAGCCGCCGCCAGAGCGCCGTCGGCGCCGCCTGTAGACTATCGCTCGCAAGGGCGCGGATCGCGGATCGGACGCGGTTTGACATGCCGGAGAGCTTACCGCGAGGGCCTTTAGATTGCGTTGCTCATGAGGGTTGCGACCTCTCCGGCGGCTGTGGCCGGATCACGAGAGACACGCAGACGAAACTGATGATGAGCAGAAGCAGCCAGGCGCCGAACTTGGAAAAGGGAACAAGAGTCAGCGCCGTCGCGCCGCCGGGATGAGGATAAACCCACGTCCGCGTCAGCACGCCGACATTTTCCGCAAGCCACAGGAAGCCGGCCGTGAGGCAGGCGCTCAGGGCGAAGGGCATGCTGCGATCGGTCCGGTCGACCCGGAACCAGACCTTGGTCCGCCAGTAGAGAACAAGCGCAAGTCCGAACAGCAGGCCCCGCAGATCAGGCATGAAGTGATGGCTGAAGAAGTTGGCGTAGATGAGGATCGCCAGGCCGATCGTGGTCCACAGGGGCGGATAGGCCTCGAACCGCATGTGGCACACGCGGATGGATCTGGCGATAAATGAGCCGACAGTTCCGTACATGAAGCCGGTGAACAACGGCACGCCGCCGACGTGGAAAATCGACGGCTCGGGATAGGTCCACGAGCCCACATGGGTCTTGAAGATTTCCATGACCGTTCCGACCACATGATAGAGCCCGATGACCTTGAGCTCCTCCAGGCTTTCGAGACCGCTCCAGACCATCCCCGCCTGGATCAGGATCGCGAGGCCGAGCAGGAGGTCGTATCGATGGATCGGTGCGTTGGCCGGCCAGAGCCAGTGGGTGACGATCAAGAGGCTCAGCATGGTCGCGCCGAACAGGCAGGACCACGCCATCTTCAGACCGAAGAGCAGAAACTCCGCCAGGGGGTCCGGCAAACGCCGAAAGGCCAGCCGCACCGCGATCCGCCAGGGCTCGAGCGCGAGGCCTAGGGGATAGGCCTCGTGATCCCGGCCCGTTCGATGTCCGCTCATCGGCGCCCTTGTCCCTGGAATGGTCGTCCAGGCGCCAGTCGTCAACGAGGTCGCGGCTTTGGTCAACGGCGCCCGATGTGTGTGATCCGCCGATCCGGGACGTCCGTCGTCAGCGCCCGTTCGCGCGCGCGAACGCGACGAAACGCGCCGCAAACCGGTCAGGGTCCTCGAGGAACGGGCTGTGACCGCCGCGGAACATCTCGACCGCCGCCTTGGATTTCAGCACCGCGGCGCGACTGCGGCCAAAGCTGACGATCTGGTCGTCCTTCGCCCAGGCGAACAACACGGGCGCGCACAGTCGGAACAGGTGCTCACGGATGTCGGCCTCCGGCTCGGCGAAGCTCGCCCAGGCCTGCGACAGCACCGCCGCCGTCTCGCGGGCGGCGGAGACGATCCGCGCACGCTGGACGTTCGCCGGGCTGCGCGGAAGCACGAGGCGGTAGTAGAGGCTGAAGAACGCCGGATACCAGAAGGCGCCCCTAGCGCCCGCTGCGAAGATCCGGGACTGCGCGCGGCAGAAGCTGCGGACAAACCCGTCGACCGGCGTCAGGCCGCCGGGATTGCTGAGAACGAGGGCGTGAACCAGTTCAGGTCTCCGCTCGGCCGCAATGATCGCTGCGGCGCCGCCGATGGAGTTGCCGATCAGGATGGGCCTAGGCCCCGTTGGAAACAGCTCTGCGATCAGGTCGGTCAGGATCTCGGCGTAGCGCGCGGCGAATGCGGGGGCGGCCGTGGCGTCCGGCGGGCTGCGCCCCTGCCCCGGCCAGTCGACGCAGACAACCTCGAACCCCTCGCCCGTGACGCGCTCGGTGAACGCCTCGAAGTCGCGTCCGCCGTGCGCAATGGCGTGCAGACACAGCACCGGAACGCCTGCGCCTCGCCGGGACACGGCGATCTTCGTCCCCGCCGCGAGGACCAGCGAATAGGGCTCGACAACGCCGACCCGATATCGGAATGTGCGATAAGTGATATCCATATCACTTAAGTGATACGAACATCACTCAGACGTCAATAGGCATTCTGGAGTTCACGATGGAGACCTTGCGAACGGACACGCGGATGGCGCTGGTCGAGGCCGCCGCGGCTGAGTTCGAAAAGGTCGGCTACGAGCAGACCAACACCAACGCCATCGCCCGCCGCGCGGGCTTCGCGCCGCAGACCTTCTATCGCCACTTCAAGGACAAGCTCGCCATCTTCCTGTCCGCGTACGCCCGCTGGACGGAGGAGGAGCTGACGGTCATCTCGGACGCCGCCTCGACAGAGGACCTCGTCCGCGCGACCTTGCGGCATCACGAGACCTCGAAGCTGTTCCGCAGGACCCTGCGCGATCTCAGCGTACGGGTTCCGGAAGTCGCATCGGCGCGGGCGCAGTCCCGGCGGCGTCAGCTGGAGGCGATCGCAGCCCGCATCCCCGCTTTCGCCGAGCGCCCGGCCGCGGTTCAGGCGGCGACCCTCTTCACCTTCGAGCGGCTGTGCGATGCGGTCGTGGAAGGGGAGTTCCAGCGCCTGGGGGTCGAGGGTGACGCCGCCGTCGCCCTCCTGACCGACATCGTCCGCCCCTACACCCCGTGATCAGGCCCGCCAGAACATGCCGTGAAGCCCGGCGCTCCATGGCTGCGGCGCCGGCAGGCCGGGTATGGCCCAGACAAGCGCCGGTCAGGGCCGCCAGACATAGTTCGGCGCGGCCGTGATCTCGGGCACTGCCGCGGTCAGATTGGAGCCGTGCTTGGGGTTGTTGGCGTCGGTCGGGATGACGACGCCGTAGTAAACCCCGCTGCTGAACGAGGCCCCCCCGCGGTGTTCCACATCGCCGATGACCTGGGCGGTCCCCGTGAGCACGATGCCCTTCTCGAAGAAGCCGAGCGGCATGAAAACGGTCGCCGCCCGCGCATAGTCGGTGAGGACCGTATCCCCACTTACGATCGTCAGAGCCGATATGATCGCGTTGCCGCGCACCGTGCCGCCATCGACTACGGCATGATCCTCGATCCTTGCATGGCCCAGGACCGAGCCGGCGAGCACCTTGGCGTAGGGTCCTATATAGGCCGTCGCATCGACCGTCGCCCCGGGCGCGATCCAGCCGCCGCCGTTGCCATGGCGGTGAGCGCCCGTGACGGGCGCGGCCGCTCCCGGCTCGAACCCCTGCGGATAGGCGCCGGCAAGCTGGACCATCCACGGATAGCGATAGATCGAATAGTAGGGCTGGTCCCACTGGATCTTCTGGATTTCAGTGGGCGCACCCACGACCGTCAAGAACACCGACTTGTCGCCCGGCTTCAGCGCGAAGGTCACCTGACCGTCCGCCCCGCGTTGCAACGGGCTGGAGCGCGACTGTCCCGCCGCATCGACCGCGACCACCCCCCAGCGCCAGTCCGAATTGGGCATGGGGATCGTCGCAGGCTCGTCACTGAGCCCGGGGAGCGCCGCCACCGCGGAATTGGCCTGGACCACGCCCCGGAAGGTCACGGTGATGCTGGTTGCTCCCGCATCGGGGATCAGGCGGACGATATTGTAGCCCCAGCGTTGCGGAGCCCATCCCAGCGGCACAGCAAAGCGCCGGTTGGCAAGATCGATCGGATCAAGCACGGTCGTTCGCACCGACCGCCCGCCGCCCTGCGGATCGTAGGTCCCGTAAGCCGCGCGGTAAACGGCGCCCTGGTCGGAGCCATCAGGGTTCGTGTAGTCCCAGTTGACGTTGTGCATCGCCCATTGGCCGAACTGGTCGTTCAGTTCGCTGACGCTCCAGCCCTGGTTGGTCATCAGAACCGAAAACGGGTCTGCTGTGGTCTGCCCGGGGTCGCCCGGTTTGGGTGACCGCGCCCAGATGTCGTTGACGATCGAGTAACCGTGCTGGTCCTTCAAATATTCCCAGAATTGCCAGTTGCAATAGCGGTCGCGGGTCGATCCGTAATAGAGATGCGGCGCATTGACCAGCAGTTCCGAACAATGCACGATATTGCGAAATTCAGGAAGCTGGAGCGCCATCCAGTTGGCATGACTTTCCCAGAGCCACCCGACATAGACTGAACTTTGCATCCCCTTGGTCGCTCCCTGGAGCGAATGGGCAAACTCATGGGCCAGCCCGAACTTGTCGGCAAGCGCCAGCGGCCCGATCCAGATGCCCATATAGCCATCGCCGTCCACACCGCCGTTCAGGCCAAATTTCGGATCGATGTGAACGTTCACCTTGTACTTGGTCGCCGCGTTGCAATAGGGCTCGGGAAACTGGATCGCGCCGATGTAAACGTCCCAGACGTGTTCGAGATGATCCGCGGCGGCCTGCGCGGCGGCGGCGGTCACGTCTCCGGTCTTCCAGCGCAGCGCGAAATGCGGCGATTCGAGCTGGACGGCCGGCATGGTCGAACTCGTCGACGCCCGCCATGTCCCCGCCGTGCAAATCACTTTCGGCTTTGACGGAATTGGGGTCGGGTTGGGGGTGGGGGTGGGGGTGGGAGCGGGAGTCGGGGTGGGTTCGGTTTGGGTTGGGGCGGTCCCGACCTGGCTCTGACTGGCGCCTCCGCCACATCCCTCGAGTAACAGAGCCGCAGCCAAAGTCATTACAATCGCTTGACGTAGCGCCATGAACCAACCCTTCCCGAAAACACGTCAAGGTTTTAGTATGAAAATTTATTTTCGTCCATAAAGGGCAATGCCCATTGGGGTGTGGCGTGGATCGGCGCCGTCAGGCGGCTTCAGTGCGATCAGGGGTGTATGTGCCTGCTCGCGCGTCTGGCGCACACGGGCTGTCATGCCGCGCGGTATAGGGCCTCGCCAACGCTGACGACCGGCTCGCCGCACGAAGCGCCACGCACTTTTGCAAAGTTACAGTGCTGACCGGATCGCGGGCCGCTCATCAGGCTCGCCAAAACATGCCGTGAAGCCCGGCGGGGACGGCGACGTCGGCGGCCCAACTCACGACGGGGCCGTCTGACACGTGACGGGCGTCGAACACGTGCAGTTCCGTGCGGGCGGCGCGGAGGTTGATGGTCGGGCCGATGATCCAGCCGTCGAAGGCCTCGCTAGACCCCGGACGCGGCGTGAACACCATCTCCTCGACGAAGTGGTCCGGGCCGAAGTCAAAGACCGC
Organism: uncultured Caulobacterales bacterium; assembly: GCA_903903715.1. GTDB lineage: Bacteria > Pseudomonadota > Alphaproteobacteria > Caulobacterales > Caulobacteraceae > CAIMFV01. Next base: position 793 of record CAIUZX010000141.1, on the reverse strand, counting down.
GTCCTTGTTGGTCGACCAGTCATAGACACCTACCCCCTGGAACAAGGGGCGCGCCTTCGTCTGCTTCGTTGCGTGCAGGGTGAACCGGTTGGGACCTTTGATACGTCCGTCGGTGCGGGGAAACTCCGCCGTCGCGCCGGTGGACTCAATCCTCGCCGGGCCATGGGCCGGGATGGTGATCAGCGACAGCTTGGGCTCGCTGGCGGGCGTGTAGGTTCCCGCCATCACGTCAACCGCCGCGCGGATGACGAAGTCGGGCTCCGGGCTTGCGCAGATCTCGAAGCGAATGTCGCCTGCGGGGGTCTCCCAGGCCGAAGTCATGTGGAAGGCGAAGAAGGTGGGCAGTTCGACCATCCGCCGCGCTGACAGGTCCGCCTTGTCAAGGATCAGCACCTGCGTCCCGAGCTCCGGCTTCCACGTCAGCGCCGACAGCGGAACCTGCGAGCTTCCCTCATAGACCCAAGGCTGCAGGACGATGATCAGGTGGCGTTCGGTGAGGGTGAAGTCGTGAATATAGCTCGACCGCGGCAGCATGATCGGCGTCGCGGCCTGCAGCTCTCCGGTCGGCGAGACGAGCCACACCACCGCCCGGTCGCCGACCTGCCCAAGGCTCCAGATTCGCCCGTCCGGCTCGAAGCGGGGGTGCGCGAGGAAGGGCGCGTGGGCGAGGTCGTCCCGCAGGGTGACGATCCCCTTCGTTTCCAGGGTTCTGGGGTCGATCTCGAAGGGGGAGCCCGCCTCCCACAGGGCCCAGAGCTTGTCGCCCCGGCGGATGATGCTGATATTGGCGGCG
>CAIUZX010000140.1 GCA_903903715.1 uncultured Caulobacterales bacterium | reverse complement strand
CGGTCTGGCGCCGGGCCTTCTGCTGCCGAGCGGAGACCAGACCGAGGCGGAATATGAACGCTCCGCCGGCATGAACCTTCTGTCCCGACCCACGACGCCTGATGACCTTGCGGAGGCAGCGCTGATGGCGGCGTCCGGCGCCCTTGGCACGGGGGAAGTCATGTATGTCGATGGCGGCCAACATCTTGTTCCGCAGGCGAGGGACGTCATGTTCCTTGTCCGCGGCGAAACCTGAGCACCGAAAAGATCATGACCGCCAGCACCGCACTCTACGCACTCTTTTTGAAAGACCATGTCGCTGAAGCGCGCATCGGGGCGCACGATTTCGAGCGGAACGGCCCGCAGCGACTGGTCATCAACGTCTCGCTCGCCATTCGCGGCGCAGCGCCGTCAGATGATCTCGCCGAGGCCGTGGATTACGACTTCCTCCGCCAGTCGGTGGCGCAGATCCTGTCCGATGGCCATATCGAGCTTCAGGAAACCGTCTGCGCGCACCTGTTGGAGATCTGCAAGCGCCGGTCAAGCATCGCCGCCGTCCGGATCTCCACGGAAAAGCCGGACGTCTATCCAGACACGGTCGGCGTGGGCTGTCGCATGCTGTGGCTTGCCGATGATGTCTCGCCGGCAATCGTCCAGTTGCTGTTCGCGGTCTAACCTTCGCCTACTTCTTTAGAAACTGAAGCGTGTAGGCGGACCTTACATCCGTTCCCGACTTCAGGACGCCCGCCTTTGCCATCACCTCGGCCAGCGCCCGCCAGCGCGCGTCGGTCATGTCCCCGATGGGCGGCTGAGATCCGCCGTCGACGATTTCGTAGCTGCGCATCTTCTCCCGCGCCTGATCCAGCACGTCCTGGGTCATTTCCGCATTGTCCTTCAGGATCAACGCGTCGCCAGGCTTCGGATCCCCGTGAAGATAAGACTTCCAGCCCGCGGCGGTCGCCTCGACGAAGGCTTGCACCGCTTTGGGTTGGTTTGTGATCAGCCGGTCGGGAGCCAAAACCAGATCCGCGTAACCGGGGTAGCCTTCGTCCGACAAAATGAACACTTTGGGCTTGAAGCCACCCTGCTTTTCGATCGTGTAGGGCTCACTGGTCACATAGCCCTGCTGGATCGCCTGCTTGTTCTGGATGAACGGGCCGGAGTTGAACGTGTATTTCCGCACCTGCGCATCATTGAGGCCGAAGCGGGCCTTCAGCCACACCCATACACCCGTCAGGGAGGCGTCCGAGAGAAGCATCGGCCGACCTTTCATGTCGGCGATCGAGTTTACCCCTACATCAGGGTGAGCCATCAACACCCAGGGGTCCTTCTGCATGACGGCCATGACGGCTCTGACGGGCACGTGCTCCTGTGCGAGAGTCATCGCGACAAAGCTGTTGGATCCGATGCCCATGTCCGCGGCCCCTGACGCCAGCAACTGCGGGACATTGGACCCAGGGCCGCCTGGAAGAATGCGCACCTTCAGGCCGCGCTTCTCGTATTCACCAGTGGCCAGTGCCTGGTAAAAGCCGCCATGCTCTGCTTCCGCCTTCCAGTCGGTTGCAAAGCGAATTTCGGCGCCTTCGCTCTTGGGCGCAGAAGGCCCGCCGCATCCAGTAAGCAAGGCGAAGGCCGCCGCGGCGGCCAGGGGTGCGAAAATCAGCTGGG
>CAIUZX010000139.1 GCA_903903715.1 uncultured Caulobacterales bacterium | reverse complement strand
GCGATCGGCGCAGGGCTTCCGATCCATGAGCCCACCGGCTCGATGGTGGTCGACATCGGCGGCGGCACCACGGAAGTGGCGGTCCTGTCCCTGTCCGGCATCGTCTATTCCCGCTCGGTCCGCGTCGGCGGCGACAAGATGGACGAGGCGATCATCAGCTACATGCGCCGCCACCACAATCTCCTCATCGGGGAGACCACGGCCGAGCGCATCAAGAAGGAAATCGGCACCGCCCGTCCCCCCGTCGAGGGCGACGGCCTCGCCATCGAGGTGAAGGGCCGCGACCTGATGCAGGGCGTGCCGCGGGAAGTGCGAATCTCCGAGAAGCAGGCGTCCGAAGCCCTCGCAGAACCGGTCAGCCAGATCGTGGAAGCGGTGAAGGTGGCGCTGGAGGCGACCCCGCCGGAACTCGCCGCAGACATCGCCGACAAGGGCATCATGCTGACCGGCGGCGGCGCGCTGTTGCGCGGCCTCGACGCCGAGATCCGCGACCATACGGGCCTGCCCGTGACGGTCGCCGATGATCCGTTGTCGTGCGTGGCGCTGGGTTGCGGCAAGGTGCTCGAACATCCCAAGTGGATGAAGGGCGTCCTCGACGCCTCCCTCGCCTGATCTGACGTTTTTCGTCCTGACCCGCAGTTTGGAGAGACGGTGTGTCCTTCCGGGATGGCCCGCTGCAGGATCTGAAAATCCCGCTCGCCTGGACAGCGACGGTGGCGACGATTGTCGCCGGCGTCGCGTCCCTGGCGTTGCTGCTGGATGATCAGCGCGCGGCGGCCAAAACGCCGCAGGACCGCCCCCAGCCTGTCCGCAGCCAGTTCGACGAAGCGATGGGGCCGGTCTCGTCCCTGTTCGCCGCGCCCCTGCGCTGGGCGGGCTCCGCCGGGGACTATCTGAAGGACTACTTCAACGCCGTCGACGAGAACCGGCGCCTGAAGGCGGAGATGGCCTCCCTGCTGCAGTATCGCGAGAAGGCCTTCGCCCTCAAGAACATCAATTCCCGCTACGAGGCGCTGCTCAAGCTGCGCACCGAGCCGGAGGCGCCGATGGTCTCGGCCCGGGTGGTGGACGACGTGCGCGGGTCCTTCAACCACGCCCGTCTGATCGACGCCGGAACCGACCAGGGCGTGAAGATCGGCAATCCCGTCCTGTCCGAGCACGGCGTCATCGGACGGGTGGTCGGCGTGTCCAAGACGGTGAGCCGGGTGATGCTTTTGACCGACGTCACCAGCCGCACGGCGGTGCTGGTCAACTCCACCAACGCCCGGGCGATCCTGGCCGGAGACGGCGGCGATGCGCCCAAGCTGAGCTATCTGCGCGGCAAGGATCCGGTGAAGGTGGGGGACGTCATCCTGACCTCCGGGGACGGCGGGCTCTATCCCCGCGGCCTGCCCGTCGGAGTCGCCGATCAGGACATGTTCCATCAGTGGCGGGTGCGCCTCTACTCCGACCGATCCTCGATCGACTATGTCCGGGTGATGCTCTTCGTCGACTTCAGTCAACTGGTGGATGAGGCGGCGCTGAACACCCGCTCCGCCCCGCCGGTGACGGCGGCCGAAAAGGCGCAGGTCGAGGCCGCCGTTGCGGCGCGCACCGTCTCGCCAAGGCCCGGCTCGGCCGACGTCCCGACGCCGGCGCCCAAAACCCCGGCCGCCAAGCCGGCAGCGGCCCAGAAGCCCGCCCCCGTCAAGCCCGCGCCAGCGCCGTCCGTCGCTCAGCCTCCGGGTCCTGGACGATGAGCGGATATCAGCCGCTGCAGCCCTGGTCCTGGCTGCTGGCGCCCATGCTGGTCAGCCTGTTCGCCACCATCATCATCGCCACCCCTGTCCGCTTCTTAGGATTAGCCCTGCCGGAGCCGGTGTTTCCGATGACCCTGGCCTTCGCCTGGGCGGTGATCCGGCCGTCCATCCTGGGTCCGTTCCTCCTCCTGGTCAGCGGCGTCTTCCTCGACCTGTTCTGGCATGGAGAGCTCGGCCTGTGGGCCTTCTGCCTCGTGACGGTCTATGGCCTGTCCCTGCTCGTCCGCAATCTGATGGTCGGCCAGTCGGTGCGGGTGCTGTGGACCTGGTACGGCGGGTTCACCCTGCTCGCCTTCACCATCGTCTTCCTGTTCACGGCGTCGGAGGCGAAAGCCATGCCGAACCTGATGAACACGGCCTGGCAGGCCCTGGTGACGATACTTCTGTTCCCCTTCGCGCGGCGGCTGATCGACACGTTCGAAGACGCCGACGTCCGGTTCCGGTAGGGGCGCCGCCGTGGAGCCGCACATCTATTTCGACGAGGTCAACGAGCGCCAGGGGGTCTTCCACCGGCGGACCTTCCTCCTGGGCGGCGGCCTCGCCCTGGTCGGCGCGGCGCTGGGCGGACGCCTCCTTCAGCTTCAGGTCGCCGAGGCGACGCACTACCAGACGATGGCGAGCAACAATCAGTTCCGCTTTCGCCTCCTGCCGCCGCCGCGTGGCCGGATCCTCGACCGCAACGGCGTGGCCATCGCCTCGAACCGGCCGGACTTTCGCTTGCTGATCCGCAGGGACGAGGTGAACGACGCCGGGGCCACCCTGGACGCCGTTTCGCTGCTCGTCCCCGTGACGCCCGCCCGTCGCCGGCAGGTGATGCGCGAACTCGAGATCACCCCGCGGTCGGTGCCGGTCGCCATCGCTAACGACCTCTCCTGGAGCGAGTTCTGTCGTGTGAATGCGCGCCTGCCGGAGCTGCCGGGAGTGACCGCCGACATGGGCGAGAGCCGGGTCTACCCGTACGGCGGCGCCTTCGCCCACGTGGTCGGCTATGTCTCCAAGATCAGCCAGGCCGACCTCGACAAGGCCAAGAAGACCAGCGCCAACGGACAGGTCGATCCCCTGCTGCTGCACCCGGGGTTCCGCATCGGCAAGTCAGGGGTGGAGCAAGCGATGGACGCCGAGCTGCGCGGGCGGCCGGGCGGACAGAAGGTCGAGGTTGACAGCGTCGGCCACGCCCTCAAGGAGGACCCCTCCGGCGACGTGAAGGCGATTCCGGGATCGGACGTGGTCCTGACCCTCGACGCGGACATACAGTCCCGGGCGCTGGAGGTGTTCGGCGCGGAGTCGGGCGCCGCCGTGGTCATCGACGTGCGCAACGGCGACGTGCTGTGCCTGCTCTCGGCCCCAGCCTTCGATCCCAACCGGTTCGTCTCGGGCGTCGCGGAGGCGGAATACCGCGCCCTGCACGACTATGACCACCAGCCGCTGCTGGACAAGTCGATCGGCGGTCTCTACCCGCCCGGCTCGACCTTCAAGACCATGACGGCGCTGGCGGCGCTGGAGTCGGGCCTCGTCAATCCGCACGACCGGATCCAGTGCACCGGACAGTTCTTCTTCGGCGGCCGTTACTTCCACTGCTGGAACCACAAGGGCCACGGCTCGGTGGACATGAACACCGCCATCAAGTCGAGCTGCGACGTCTATTTCTACCAGACGGCCCTGCGCATCGGCCCAGACCGCATCGCCGAGGTGGCGGACGCCTTCGGCCTTGGCCATACCTTCGAGCTCGGCATTTCGGGGCAGCGCAAGGGCACCGTGCCCTCCACCGCCTGGAAGAAGCGGGTGAATGCGCACAACCCCGCCAACCAGACCTGGTTCTCAGGCGAAAGCCTCTCCTACGGCATCGGTCAGGGCGCCCTGCAGGTGAACGCCCTGCAGCTGGCGGTGATGACCGCGCGTCTGGCCAACGGCAAGAAGGCGCTTCTGCCCCGCCTGATCAAGTCGGTGGGCGGCAAGGAGCGGCCGCGGGGCGACCAGTTCGGCGACCTGCCCTTCTCGCAGGACAAGATCAACGTGGTGCGCGCGGCGATGCAGTCGGTGGCTAACGACGTCGGCGGCACCGCCTATCGCCAAAGCCAGCTCAATCTCGGCGACATCAAGATGGCGGGCAAGACCGGCTCGGCCCAGATGCACGGCTATGGCAACACCGGCAGCGGGGCCAAGGAGCGGGACACCACCAACCTCGCCTGGCGCATGCGCGACCACGGCCTGTTCGTCGCCTTCGCCCCCTATGACGATCCGCGCTACGCGATCTCGGTGATCCTGGAGCACGGCCTGCACGGCACCAACGCCGCGCCCAAGGCGGTGGAGATCATGAAGGTCGCCCTGCTCAAGGATCCGGACATGCGCCAGCGGATCGAGCGGCCCCTGCCCGCCGATGAAAAGCCCGCCGCGTCCGCGTCGCCGGACATGAGCGACGCGCCGGACGAAAGCCTCGCCGACCCCACGGAAGCGGCGCCTCCGCCGCCCACATCCCCGTCTCCAGGACCCCGCTGATGACCACCTCAGCCATTTCCCGTCCCGGACAGCGCGAACGGCTCTCGATGAAGCTGCCGGAGATCGACTGGCGGCTGGCCTTCGCCCTGTGCTGTATCGCGGGCGTCGGGGCGATGATGCTCTATTCCTGCGCCTCGCCGACGCCCCTGTCCTGGAAGCCCTGGGCCGGGCCGCACCTGATGCGCTTCGGCGTGTGCTTCTTCCTGATGCTGGTCCTGTCGCTGATCGACATCCGGGTCTGGTTCGTCTTTTCCTATCCCCTGTATGTGCTGGCGCTGCTGTTGCTGGTCGCCGTGCCGGTGATCGGGCATGAGCACCTGGGCGCCAAGCGCTGGCTGAACTTCGGGCCGCTCAGTCTGCAGCCTTCGGAGATCATGAAGGTCGGCCTGGTGCTGGCGCTGGCGCGCTTCTACCACGGGGTCTCGGCCAAGGACGCCCGGCTGTCCTTCAAGCTACTGATCCCCGTCGCCCTGATCGGGGTTCCAACCCTTTTGATCGCCAAGCAGCCGGACCTGGGCACCGCCATCCTGATCGCCGCGACAGGCCTGTCCATCATGGTCCTGGCGGGTCTGACCTGGCGGATCCTGGTCCTGGGCGGCCTTGCCGGACTGGTCGTGGCGCCCGCCTTCGTGATGTTCGTGATGCAGCCCTACCAGCGGGACCGGATCTTCACCTTCCTGCACCCGGAGCAGGACCCGACCGGCGCGGGCTACCACATCCTGCAGGCCAAGATCGCCTTGGGCTCCGGCGGCTTCCTGGGCAAGGGCTTCGGGCTCGGCACGCAGAGCCAGCTCAACTATCTGCCGGAAAAGCACACCGACTTCATCTTCGCGACCTTCGCGGAGGAGTTCGGCTTTGTGGGCTGCATCGCGCTCCTGGCCCTCTACGGCCTGACGATTGCGATCGCCCTGCGCATCGCCTCGATCAGCCACAGCCATTTCGGGCGGTTGTCGGCGGCGGGGGTGACGGCGACGTTTGCGCTCTATGTGGTGATCAATGCGGCGATGGTGGTGGGCATGGCCCCGGTCGTAGGCGTGCCGATGCCGCTGATGAGCTATGGCGGGACCGGAATGGTGACCGTGATGATCGGCTTCGGTCTGGTCGAGGCCGTCCGGGTCCACCGCTACGCCGAGATCACTTCGGGCCGCGGCAGCCTGTTGCTGTAGAGAGGCGCTCGGCGTCCCGGGGGATGCCCAGGGGCGCTCGCCGGATCAGAGGACGCCGATGAACCGCAGAGCGGCGAAGGTCATCAGCAGAAGCGTGCCGATGGCGATCACGTTCACGACCATGGAGCCGGACTGGCTCTTGTCCTCGGCCGCGTTGTAGTCGTCTGCGTACTTCGGAATGCGGGACACTGTCTTACTCCGGGACATCGAACCTTGTGGTCCCTGTCCCAGACGCAAGCGCGGCGCCAGAGTGACCGGATCTTAGCCGGCTGACCTCGAAATCTTTGGAGTCTGTCGTTTATCGGATCGCGAAAACCGGAAGTCCACCTTTCCCTGACAACCGATCAGGGCGCGACGATGTTGATCAGGGTCGCGATGGCGCCGAAGCCCATGCAGTAATAGGCGAACGGGTCGAAGCCCTTGGCCTCGTGGTTCTTGAACCAGCGCATCAGGATCCAGATGCTGATGAACGCCACCACGCCCGCCACCGCGCCCGAGACCAGGGAGAGGGACAGATCAATCGTCGGCGATGCGCCGAGCGCCTGAGAGGCCTTCTCCATCTTCAAGAGCTTGGGCGCCTCATGCACCGTGGCGGCGATGATGATCGGCGTGCCGGTCAGGAACGAGAACCGCGCTGCGTCCTCGTGATTGAGCCCGGTCAGATAGCCGCCGACCATGGTAGCTCCGGAGCGGGACAGGCCGGGGATCAGGGCGAGGCACTGGAAGCAGCCGATGACGACGCTGTCGCGCCAGCTCATCTCGCCGATAGGCTTCAGCGCCGTGGCGGGCTTCATGCGCTCGGCGGCGAACAACATCAGGCCGTTGACTGCGAGGAAGATGGAGGCGGTGAGCGGCGAGGCGAACAGCTCGCGGATCGGCTTTTCGAAGGCGAGGGCCACCAGCACGGCGGGAATGGTCGCAACGACCACACGGAAGAACAACTTGCGCTCATGCGCCGCGCGGGGGCCGATTCCGATCACGCCGAGGCCGAAGTCGAGCCAGTCCTTCCAGAAATAGATCAGCAACGCCAGGGCCGTGCCCATGTGCATCACCACCAGGAAGGGCAGGAACGCGTCGCTATGCTCGTCGACGGGCCAGTTCAGAAGATCGGGCACAACGACCGCGTGGCCCAGGCTCGACACCGGGAAGAGTTCGGTCACGCCCTGCAGTATCGCCAGGAGGATCGCCTGCAACCAAGTCATGAAGGGTTCCTGTGTGCGCCGCGACCGGCATGTAGGGCTGGGCTATGCAGCGTCCCGACAAAAGACGCAAGGGCGGTCAGGTCAGTAAACCTCAGTCAGGGCGTCAGTTCAGGGTCTGTTCAGCTCTGCCGCGGGGGCAGCGGAATGACCTGCGCCGTGTGCAGGGGCGCCGCGGGGGCGGCCTGCGCCTCGACAGGGGCGTGAGCGGGTTGAGACGCTTCGGCGTGCGCGGCCGGTTCGGCGGGGGCGAGCACCGGCATGCGCACCAGCACCGCTGTGCCTTCGCCCAGCTGGCTCTCGATGGACATGTCCCCACCGTGCAGTTCGGCGAAGGCCTTCACCAGCGACAGGCCCAGGCCCGTGCCGCGCGCCTGGTCGGCCATGTCGCCGGCCTGCTCGAAGGGGTGGCCCAGACGCTTGACGTCCTCCGGCGCGATGCCGACGCCCGTATCGGCGACCGCAAGCTCGAACAGTCCCTCCAGCGCGACGGCGTTGACCGTCACGTGTCCGCCCCGGGGAGTGAACTTCAGGGCGTTGGAGACGAGGTTGAGAGTGATCTGCTTCAGCGCGCGGCGGTCCGCGTGGACGAGCACAGGCTGGTTCGGCAGGACGCCCCGCAGGTTGACGCCAGCTTCCTCGGCCTGGACGCGCATGAGGCGCAGCGCCGCATTCACCGCTTCCCGGGCGTCAAAGGTGTCGAGGCTGAGCGTGAACCGGGCCGCCTCGATCTTGGACATATCCAGCACGTCGTTGATCAGGTCCATCAGGTGACGGCCGCTTTCGTGGATCAGCTCGGCGTACTCGACATATTTGGGCGTGAGGTCGCCGAACATCTTGGTCTTCATCACTTCGGAGAAGCCGAGAATGGCGTTGAGCGGCGTGCGCAGCTCATGGCTCATATTGGCGAGGAAGCGCGACCTCGCCTTGAGGGTCTCCTCCGACTTGGCGGAGCGCGCCTCGAAGGCGGCCTTTGCGCCTTCCAGCGCGGCGACCTGGGCGGTCAGGGCCGCCAGTTTCTCTTCATAGGCGGAGACGTCCACGGCGTGTGTAGGCTGGACCGGCGCCTTGGTGGCGGATTGGGCGGCGGATTGGGCGGCGGCCAGAGCCGACCGCAGCTCGGCGATCTCGGCCTGGGCGAGTTCGCGGCCGTGCTCGGCCTCCTGCGCCTTGACGCGGGTTTCGGCGAGACGAGCGGTGAGGGATAAGAGCTCCGTCCGGTCCGCGGGCGCGTGGGTGGGGGCCGGCGCGGGCGCGGGCGCGGCGAAGGCGCGGACAGGGGCGGCCGCTGCGGCGGCGACAGGGGTGGGGGCAGGCGCGCGGCGGGCCAGAGCCTCCGCGGTGACGTCGCGCAGCACGGCGACGATTCCGCCGCTGGCGGTGCGGCGAAGGGCGGCGCTGATCTTTGTCTCCGGGTGAGACGCCGGTGAGAAGACAAGCTCGGAATCGCCATGATCGAGCGCTTCGTGCAGGGCGGCGGTCACCCGCGGGCGTTCGGCCTCGACGGCGGCGGCGGCGAGGCCGCCGTAGAGGGCCTCGTGGCTCATGATGGGCAAGGGCTGACCGAATACGGCGTAAACGCCGTCGGCCCGGTCCAGCGCGACCGCCAGATGCGGCAGGTCGCCCAGAAGGCCCTGCAGCTCCCCGATCTCGGTGGACTGGGCCCGGTCGACGACCAGGGCGCGGCGGCGGGCGATCATGACGGCGGAGACGGCGGCGATCAGCGTGCTTGCGGCGCCGATGGCGGCGAACACCTGGCTCTGCAGCTCTTTGGCTGGCGGGGGCAGCGCGGCGACCATGCCGCCGAGGCCCGCGAAGGCAAGCGCCAGGGCGGAGAAGACCACCCCGTCCAGCACGCCGCCGCCCAGCGCCACGGAGGCGAGGAGCGGAACGAGGCACCACACGGCCAGCGGTCCGGTCAGGCCGCCGGTCAGCACGGCGGACGAGGCGCAGGCGATGGCGAACAGGCCGATCAGCGACAGGCGGGCGATGCCCGTCGGCCGCCACAGGGCGCCCAGAAGGCCCGGCAGCACGCCGATGGCGAGGGCTGCGACCCAGTTCGTGGATATGTCTGCGAAGAGCGCGAGGGCGAGGCCGAGCCCCGCGCCGGCGAGCACGGCCCAGCCCAGCGACCACAGGCGGGCGGCGGCTGCATCCTTGCGACGACGGGACACGTCGGGCGGGGTGTCGACGATGGTGCTGCTGGTGATGGACGCCAAGACCTGAACGCTCCCTGCCTTGATACGCTGTGAAACGCGCTGACGCACGCCCGCAGCATCGGGGATCATAACGGCCTTGGCGAGTCGGCGCGAGGGCGCTCAATCGACAAGGGAGTTCGTCCCACCTTAACACAGTCCGCGCACACAAAATCGTAAGGCCGGGGCGCTAGATTGCCGTTTCCGACCGTTTCAATCCCGGTGTGAACCAGACCATGGCTCTTATCAAACGGCGCGCCAAGGCCGAAGATACACCCGCAGGCGCGCCTCTGAGCCCCGCGGACGACACGCCCCAGGGCGCGCCGCTGGACGCGCAGGCGGCCTCCCTGCGGCTGATGGGTCACGAGCTGCGCACGCCGCTGAACGCCATCATCGGTTTCGCCGACATCATCGCCGCCCAGCTTTACGGGCCCATTCCCGATCCCCGCTACGCCGACCACGCCCGGATGATCCGCCAGTCCGGCATGCGGCTTCTGGACGTGGTCAACCGGCTGGTGGAGCTGTCGCGGCTGGACGCGGGAGCGGCGGACCTGCATCTTCGCCCCACCCGGGCCCATGACGTGGTGGAGGACGCCTTTCGCGCGGTCGCCAACCTCGCCCGGGAGCGGAACGTGACCCTCGCCAGCGAGCTTCCTGAGTCCCTCCCCCGCGTCCGGGGAGACGCGCGGGCCCTGGTGACCGTGCTGCACAACCTTCTGTCCAACGCCGTCGAGGCCTCGCCTCCCGAAGGCGTGGTCCGGATCACCGTCAAGGATCATGGCGACGGCGACGGGGCGAGCGTAAGCTTTGTCGTGCGCGACGAGGGGGACGGCGTGTCCGCAGAGCTGCTGCCGCGGATCATTCACCCGTTCGTTCAGGGCGAGAACGCGCTTGTGCGCCAGACGACGGGGGCGGGCCTTGGCCTGCCGATCGCCCTTGGGCTGACCAAGGCCATGGGCGGAACCCTGACCCTCACCAGCCATCCGGGCGAAGGTTTCGTGGCGACGGCGACCCTGCCGGTCGATCAGGCTTGAGAAACGCTCAGTTCTGGCGGACTCGGGCCGAGTGGACGAGGCGGCGCATGCGGCGAAGCTCCCGGCGCAGCTCTTCCCCGGTGACGAGACGCCAAACCAGCTTCCGGCTCAGCCCCTCGAGGGTCGCCCAGAAGGCGCCGTAATAGGGCGTCTGCGCCGCGGCCAGGAAATCGGCGGTGGGGATGCGCAGGCGCTTCGCCCAGGCGTCGGCTTCTTCGGCGATGCGTCCTGCTTCCCACACCTGCCTCAGCCGGCTGCGCCAGATGGAGCGGCGAAGGGTGACGACGGCCACTTCCAGCGCGTCATCGCAGGGATGGTCGGGATCGCCCCGCAGTCGGATCTGGTCGGACAGGCCGCCCAGCGCGCGACCGTCCGTCCGCGCCGAGGTGACCACCTGGACGGACAGGCTGTGGCGGATCTTGCCGTCGATGCGGCGAACGGCTTCGAACAGCGCCCGGTCCTCACCCACCTGAATGGGCGGCAGGCCGCCGATAGCATGGTAGGTGCGGACGTGGATGGCCGCACTGGCCCCGCAGTTCTGGTTGTGACGCGGCCAGGGGTCGTGCGCCTCGGGATCGGCCCTGGACTGCAGCTCGGCGGCGAGCTGCTGATACTCCCACTCCAGCCGTCCCCGATCGAGAATGCCGGGATCGAGCTCCATCAGCTCCATCGGGTCGGCCATCACGAAACCCGCCACGGCGTCGAGGCCGCTGTCGAGCTCGGCCAGGCTCTGCTCGATCCAGTCCTCGTCCACCAGGGTGTCGGCGTCCGTGGTCAGGATCACGCCGTTGACGGGATTGACCAGCTCGGCGGCGGCGTCCATGGCGAGCTTGCGCGCCCAGCCGGCGTTGGCGAAGCCCGAGGGCAGCTCGACGCTGCGGGTCTCCACCATCATCGGCAGCGCCTCACCGATCTCGCGCACCCGCTCGAGCGTGGCGTCCCTGCAGTTGTTGAGAAGCAGAACGACAGCCACGTCGGCCATGTCGACATTGATCTGACCGGCCAGGGCGTCGAGGCACTGGACGATCCGGTCCGCCTCGTCTTTTACCGGGACGGCGACGGCCACCCGCGGCGGCGCGCGCAGGGACGGTCCGAAACGTTCGACCACGACTTCGAAGGCGTCCGTCGTCGCGGCGCCAGGAGTCCGCTGCGCCGCAGTCATGCGCGACGCCCTTGCTCCGCAGCCGGGCGACGATCGCTGGCAGGCGCGTTCGTCAAACAGGCGCCGTCGTTCGCTCCGACCATCCCGATCGGTAAGCTCAAGCCAACTGTGTTCAACGCAACGTTCGTGGGAATGACTGCAGCCTTGTCTGTACGGCGCCGCGACAACGCGGCTCGGCGGCGGTCGGGCCGAAGGAGATCCGCCTGTGTGTGACCTCCCATAGACGATTGATCGCCCGACCGCCAGACCTGAAACGGCGCTTCGTCCTTTGACGAAGGCCGATCACACCTTGAGATCAGTTCGTTTCGGCGCGGCGCGGACACAGGACTCAAGGCCCTCCAGCAGGCGGTCGAACCCTGGCTGGTCGCGCAGATCCTCGACGCGCTTCACGGCGTGACTGGCCGTTGTGCGGTCCCGCCCGAAGGCGTCGCCGACCCGCTTCATCGACCACGCGAAGCCGATGTGCGCCAGATACATCGCCACCTGCCGCGCCCGGGCGGCGCGGGAGGAGCTGCGCGTTCGCGACGCAATCCTCGGGGCCTCGATCCCGGTCGCAACGCTGACCAGATACGTCAGAAAGCCGGCGCGGGCCCGGTCGGCCGCATCGACGGTGGATCGCTCTGCGCCGCGTTCAGCGGCCGGGCGACGGGTAACGGCCGATTGCTTCGGCCTTGAGGGGAACGTCATGGCAAGTCCTCACCTGAGCGGCCAATTCCGCTCAAGCGACATAATAGCGCTCATAAGTTGTGATGAGGATAAAAATACTATTTAAACGAGGATATTCACTCTGGGCGGAGGGCGCAAACCGCTTCTAGGCTGCGCGAATGCCCGTCTCCGACGCGCGGATACGTCCGCCGACTGGTGAATCATAGCCGAGGATCATGTCGACGTTGCGCCCGTCTTTGGCGAGGGGCAACCGCATCCAAAGCAGGGCGCAGGCGCCCACGGAGCGGGTCGTGATGGTCTGACAGCCCACCGCGGGACGCCCCGACGCCACGACGCTGTCCAGCTGCTCGCGCCAGTAGGCGGCGTCCGCCTCGGTGTAGACGTCCGACAGGCGCCGGCCCGTGATCTCGCAGCCATAGACGTTGAACAGACCCGTGCCCGCGAGGCGCTGGCGGTAGTCGACCCGCCCCCCTTCGCCGCGCACGACGTCAATCAGGCTGACGGTGGGCAGAAGGGTCTTCAGACGGCGCGGATCAATCTGGGCGCGGGCGGGCAGCCTGCCGTCGACGCGCAGGGACGACCAGTAGGCGAGCACCTCGTGGTGACCGCTGGTCGAAACGCCCGTTTGCCCCCGCTGACGCTCCATCTTCAGATTCGCCCACAACCCCTTGGAATCACTTTGGTAACTATCTCTTAAACAGTGATTCGTTGGCAAGCAGTTTTTGGTTAACGAATGGTCGCGGTCAAAAAAAATGCGAATGGAGTCAACGAAAAGGCCGACCCGACGAGTCGGACCGGCCTGAACGCAGAGTCATTCCAAGGGCTTGCGGGTTTTGCGCCGCCGCGCCCAACAGTTTGCGGGTTCAACCCCGCAGGGCCGGAGAAAGCCAAATCAGATCCGATCGGATCGAATTCGGCTCACAACCCAACACATCGAGAGCTTTTTCTGAGACGAACCGGCATCCGCTTCGTCGGAAAAATCTCTAGGCGGGACGGCCGCCCTGGCCCAGGCCCATTTGCTTGGCGAGATCGGAACGGGCGCGCGCGTAGTTCGGCGCGACCATGGGATAATCCTTGGGCAGGCCCCACTTCGCCCGATAGTCTTCCGGGCTCATGTTGAACTTGGTCCGCAGATGACGCTTCAGCGATTTGAACTTCCGTCCGTCTTCAAGACAAATGAGGAAGTCGGGCGTGATGGACTTCTTGACGGGAACCGCAGGCTCCTTCGGCGTGTTGTCCTCAACCGTGACCGGTTGACCGACGTGAGCTAGGGCTCTGTGCACGCTCTGGATTAGACCGGAGAGATCCGTCGAATTCACTGAGTTGTGGCCGACATAGGCGGACACGATCTCAGTGGTCATTTCAAGTAGACCAATTTTGTCTTCCATCTTTCTTCTCTTCAATAAGTATGGGCGCCAACAGAAGGCCCGGTGCGCAATAAGGCAAGCCGCGCGCCAGTCGAATCTGGGATAAATTGATTGTATGCGAAAAGTCCACGGAGAATGTGCGCTGGACAAGTCTATTGTCAAAAATTCCTTGCAAAATATAGTTTAAGTCAAAATAAATTGACTGATCATCGTAAAAAAATTTGAAGTCATGCGACATTTTGTCCGGATGCGCCCGACAAAGCCGAAGTCGCTCGGGATTACCTGCGGCAATCCGCCAC
This sequence comes from uncultured Caulobacterales bacterium, assembly GCA_903903715.1. Classification (GTDB taxonomy): domain Bacteria; phylum Pseudomonadota; class Alphaproteobacteria; order Caulobacterales; family Caulobacteraceae; genus CAIMFV01. Next base: position 1,225 of record CAIUZX010000139.1, on the reverse strand, counting down.
ATCAGATCAACTCCCTGGGCCCGGGCGTAGGGAGCTCGAAAAATGGCGCGGAATTTGCACGACTCCCAAAAAGGGAAAGTTCCGGCGAACTCGCCTGTTTGATGCGCCCAGTTACGGGACATCGACCGGCTTTGCAGGCCACGCCGCGCGGGAGGCCTCAGCGGCGCTGGGACGCGGACATGGCCAGGAAGGCCGCCCGTTCGGGCAGGCTGTACTGGGACAGGGATTCCTCGTCCCCTTCCCGCACCGCGCGCAGCAGCGCCGGCGACAGGGCCGAGCTCAGGGCCCAGTTCCAGTAGCGCAGCACCGTCTGCGCCCGGTCGACCGCCATCATGTCGAAAGCGGCGATGGTGTATTCGAGATTGGGCGTCAACGCGCCGTCGGAGGTGTGCTCCGGCCGGCGCATGCTGCGCCACAGGCCCAGGAGGCGCGATTTTGACAGTCCAGTAGCCTTGCACAGGACGGCCAGCCCCTCCCCGCCCACGTCAGTGAAGATCTTGGCGGCGGTCGACGGCTTCAGGCCGCTGAGATAACCGATCTCCTGTGCGGTCTGACGGGTGAGGCCGGACGCCGCGGCGGCGTCCACCGCCGCCTCGAGATCCTCGAACTGGCTGCGCGCCTGCGCAGAGCGGTTGCGCTGGCGACGCTCGATGAACTGCAGCGCTTTGCGCACAAGGGGATCGTTCCAGCCCTCCTCCGCCGCGAGGGCGAAGACATCGGAGGCGACGTCCTGCAGCACGTCCCGCCCTACGGCGAAGCGCTGCAGGATGGTCTTGCGCTCAGCGGGGCCGCACCACCAGAACATGACATAGGCCTGGGCGGGTCGCAGTTCGGGCCGTTTCAGCATGATCGCGAGCAGCGCCGGATGCTCCCGCGAATAGGACAGGGCGAGCTCCAGCCCCGCCTGGGAAAAGACGGCGCCGGCGTTGCGCAGAAGGGCTTCGAGCACGTGCGGCTCGCCAAATTCGGCCAGCGCCGCAGCGACGGAGTCCGGAACGTCCTTGCGCCTGGCGATGGCGAGACGATGCAGCGGCGTGCCCGCCTGCGCACAAGCGATCAGGTCCGGCGCGGAGATGGCGGCGTCGTTCAGCAGCGGCTCGGCCACCTCGATCTCGTCACAGATCAGCATGCGCAAAAGATCGGTCGGGATCTCGGAGAGGCTCGACACCCGCTGGGCGACCCGCTTGCGGTCTGCCGTAGAGGCGTCGCGCAGCACCTCGACGAG
>CAIUZX010000138.1 GCA_903903715.1 uncultured Caulobacterales bacterium | reverse complement strand
CTCGCCCAGCCGCTTGCCGTCGTCATCGAAGAGCTCCGTCGGGAAGGGGCCCTCGCCGACCCGGGTGGTGTAGGCCTTGACGATGCCGAGCACGAAGCCCACGGAGCGCGGCCCAAGGCCCGACCCCGCCGCCGCCTGTCCCGACACGGTGTTGGAGGAGGTGACGTAAGGATAGGTGCCGTGATCGACGTCGAGCAGCGCCCCTTGCGCCCCCTCGAACAGCACGCGCTTGCCCGCGCGGCGCGCCTCGTCCAGCAGGCGCCAGGCGGGCTTGGCGTAGGGCAGGATCTTCGGCGCGACCTCGACAAGGCTCGCCATCAGCGCGTCGCCGTCGGCTTCGGGCAGATCAAGGCCCCGGCGCAGGGCCTGATGGTGGGCGAGGAGGCGGGATATCTTGGCGCGCAGGGCGTCGGGATCGGCGAGGTCGGCCACGCGAACGGCCCGGCGCCCGACCTTGTCCTCATACGCCGGGCCGATGCCGCGACCCGTCGTGCCGATCTTGCCGGCTCCGGCCTGCGCCTCCCGCGCGGAGTCAAGGTCACGGTGCAGGGGCAGGATGAGGCAGGCGTTGTCGGCCAGCGACAACAGGTCCGGCCCGATGGCGATCCCCTGCGCGGTGATTCTGGCGATCTCGTCCAGCAGCGCCCAGGGATCGACGACGACGCCGTTGCCGATGACGCTGGGCTTGCCCTGCACCACGCCGGACGGCAGCAGAGACAGCTTGTAGGTCTTGTCGCCCACCACCAGGGTGTGACCTGCGTTATGGCCGCCCTGAAACCGCACCACCACATCGGCGCGGTTGGACAACCAGTCGACAATCTTACCTTTACCCTCGTCGCCCCACTGGGCGCCGACAACGGCGACATTGGCCATGGATAGCCGTCCTCACCTGCCCGGGTGAACCTCGCGGCCCTTCGACAGGACTCGGCGGCGAGATTTGGCTCAAGAGGGTCGCTGGCGAGGTCCCATCAGGGCGTCGCCAGCGTCAGAAGCCGTAAACCAGTCGGACGCCCAGGTCGTCAAGTCCTCAGAAGTTGAGAACCCGGGCTTCCTTCACGTGGGGCAGGGCGCGGACGGCGGCGAGTTGTTGCGCGTTGAGCGCCTGATCGACGCCGACAAGGCAGATCGCATCTCCCCCCGAGGCGGTACGTCCGAGATTGAAGGTCGCGATGTTCACATGGGCCTCGGCGCAGAGGAGGCCCAGCGCCCCGATGAAACCCGGCTTGTCGAGGTTGTTGACGAACAGCATGGCCGGCGCGAAGGGGGCGTCGAGCTCCATGCCCTTGACCTCCACCACCCGCGGCTGACCGGCGATGACCGTGCCCGCAAAGGCCCGCTGGCCGCCCTCGGCGGTGAGGGTGATGCGGATCAGGCTGTCATAGACGGGGGACAGCTCCTGCTTGCTCTCGGTCACCTTCACCCCGCGACCCGCCGCGACGGAAGGGGCCGAGACCATATTCACTTCGGCCAGCATGGGGCGCAGCACGCCGGCGAGGGCGGCGGCGGTCAGGGGCTTCACGTTCAGCTTGGCGACCTCGCCCACGAAGGTGACCTCGATGGCCGTCATGCCGCCGTCCACCATCTGCCCGGCAAAGGCGCCCAGTCGCTCGGCGAGCAGAATGAAGGGCTTCAGTTTCGGCGCCTCGTCGGCGGTGACCGACGGGCTGTTCAGGGCGTTGGCGACGGCGCCGGAGATGAGATAGTCCGACATCTGCTCGGCGACCTGCAGGGCCACATTCTCCTGCGCTTCGGAGGTGGAGGCGCCAAGGTGGGGCGTCGCCACAAAGTTCGGTGCTCCAAAGAGGATGTTCTCCTTGGCGGGCTCTTCGGCGAAGACGTCGAAGGCCGCCCCCGCCACGTGACCTTCGTCGAGGGCCTTGCGCAGAGCGACCTCGTCCACCAGACCGCCGCGGGCGCAGTTGACGATGCGCACGCCCTTCTTGGTCTTGGTGATGGCTTCGGCCGACAGGATGTTGCGGGTCTTGTCGGTCAGGGGGGTGTGCAAGGTGATGAAGTCCGCGCGGGCGAGAAGATCGTCGAGCTCCACCTTCTCCACCCCGAGCTCCACGGCCCGCTCGGCGGTCAGGAACGGGTCATAGGCGACCACCTTCATCCGCAGGCCGTTGGCGCGGTCGGCGACGATGGAGCCGATATTGCCGCAGCCGATCAGGCCCAGCGTCTTGGCCGTCAGCTCCACGCCCATGAAGCGGTTCTTCTCCCATTTGCCGGCCTGGGTGGACTGGTCGGCTTCGGGAAGCTGGCGGGCGAGGGCGAAGATCAGGGCGATGGCGTGCTCGGCGGTGGTGATGGCGTTGCCGAAGGGGGTGTTCATCACCACGATCCCGGCCTTGGTGGCGGCGGGAATGTCGACATTGTCGACGCCGATGCCCGCCCGGCCGATGACCTTCAGCGACTTTGCCGCCGCGATCACGTCGGCGTCGGCCTTGGTGGCGGAACGGACGGCCAGACCGTCATACTGGCCGATGATCTGCAGGAGTTCAGCCTTGGACAGGCCGGTCTGCACATCGGCCTGCACGCCGCGGGACTTGAAGATGGCGAGGGCGGCGGGGGAGAGTTTGTCTGCGATCAGGACCTTGGGCGCCATGTGGGGCTCCTATGTTCAAAGGGTTTGGGGCGTGCGGCGGCGCGTCTTCGGACGCGGGCCGCGCGAGAAGGCTTCGTCAGTTTGGAAACAGTCAGGCCGGCGAGAGCTCGGACACGGCCTGGGCGAAGGCCCAGTCCAGCCAAGGCGTGAGGGCGGACAGATCCTCCGTCTCCACCGTCGCGCCGCACCAGATGCGAAGGCCCGCAGGCGCATCGCGGTAGTGACCGACGTCAAGGGCGACGCCCTCGGCTTCGAGCAGGGCCGCCAGCCGCTTGGCCAGCTTTTCCTGATCCGCCGGGGCGAGCGCGGTGACCTTCGGATCGACCACCTTCAGGCAAACCGAGGTGTTCGACCGCGTGGCGGGGTCGGCGGCGAGGAAATCGGCCCAGGGCGTGCGCGCGACCCAGGTCTCCAGCACCGCCAGATTGGCGTCGCAGCGGCTGTGCAGCGCCTCCAGCCCGCCGACGGACTCGGCCCAGTTGAGGGCGTCGAGATAGTCCTCGACGCAGAGCATGGAGGGCGTGTTGATCGTCGCGCCTTCAAAGATCTCGGCGTTCAGCTTGCCGCCCTTGGTCATGCGGAAGAGCTTGGGCATCGGCCAGGGCGGCGAATAGCTCTCCAGCCGCGCCACCGCGCGGGGGGACAGGATCAGGACGCCGTGCGCGGCCTCTCCCCCCAGCACCTTCTGCCAGGAGAAGGTGACGACATCGAGCTTGGAAAAGTCCAGCGCCTGAGCAAACGCCGCAGAGGTCGCGTCGCAGAGGGTGACGCCCTCCCGGTCCGCGGAAATAAAGTCCGCATTGGGCACACGCACGCCGGACGTCGTACCGTTCCACGGAAAGACAAGATCGGCGGCGGGGTTGACCTTGGAAAGGTCCGGCAGCGCGCCATACGGCGCTTCCAGCACCTCGACCTCCTTCAGTTTCAGCTGCTTGACGACGTCCGTCGCCCAGTCCTTGCCGAAGCTCTCATAGGCGAGGAGTTGCACGGGTTTCGGCCCCAGCATCGACCACATGGCCATCTCGACGGCGCCTGTGTCGGAGCCGGGGACGATGCCGATGAGGTAGTCGGCCGGCACGCCAAGGATGTCCCGCGTCCGGTCGATGGCGAGCTTCAGGCGCGCCTTGCCCGGTTTCGACCGGTGCGAGCGGCCGAGGACGGCGGATTTCAGGTTCTTTGGGGCCCAGCCCGGCCGTTTGGCGCAGGGACCGGAGGAAAATTCAGCTCGCGCAGGGCGCATGGCTGGCTTCACCACGGGTGTGGCGGTCGTTGTCATAGCGATGTCTCCCATCCTTACAGATGGACTGCGCTCCGTTGGGAGAGCGTGGCCCGCTGACCATCCACCATGATTTGCGCGAGGCCGCAAGTCACGTTTGTGCGATGCACAAAATTCCGGCGGCGCGCGCGCAACATTGACGAGGGCCGCGTTCCTCGCCCACTCTCCGCCGCAACAAGACAAATCCTGGGGGGAAGACATGTCGCGCAAGATGCTGACATCGGTGATGGCGTTGCTGGCCTTGGGCGTCGCCGCCCCGCGCGCGACCGCCGCCGAAGCCCCGCCGCCGAACTGGTCCGACGCCCGCGATCTCGACTTCGTCGCCCGCGGCTATGTCGCCACCCGCAAGGACCCGAAGATCACCACGGCGGACGGCCGGGTAGTCTGGAACCTGAACGACTTCGAATTCCTGAAAGCTCCGCCCCCCGCCACGGCGAACGCCAGCCTCTGGCGCCACGGCGCGCTCTTGTCCCGCCACGGCCTGTTCAAGGTCGCGGACGGGGTGTGGCAGGTGCGCGGCTTTGACGTCGCCAACGCCACCTTCGTGCGCGGCAAGACCGGCTGGATCGTCATCGACTGCCTGACGACGACGGAGACGGCCAAGGCGGCGCTGGACCTCGTCAACGAGACGCTGGGCGCGCGCAAGGTGGTGGGCCTTGTCTACACCCACAGCCACACCGACCACTTCGGCGGCGCGCGGGCCATGGTCTCGCAGGCCGACATCGACTCCGGCGCGGTGAAGGTCTTCGCCCCCGCAGGCTTTGTCGAGCAGTCGGTGTCGGAGAACGTAATCGCGGGCGCCGCGATGGGCCGCCGGGCCATCTACCAGTTCGGCCTCTACCTGCCCAAGACGGCGGAGGGGACGCTGGGCTCCGGCATCGGCCAGTCGGTGGCGCTGGGCACGCAGACGCTCGCGCCCCCCAACGTCATCATCGACCACACCGGCCAGACGGTCGAGGTGGACGGGGTGAAGATGGAGTTCCAGATCACGCCGGGCACGGAAGCCCCTGCGGAGATGAATGTCTGGCTGCCGGACTTTCGGGTCCTCGATCTCGCCGAAAACGGCAATGTCTCCATGCACAATGTGCTGACCCCGAGGGGCGCCCTCGTCCGCGACAGCCGGGTGTGGGCCGAGTATCTGACCCAGTCCTTGAGCCTCTACGGCGACAAGGCCGAGGTGATGATGACCAGCCATGGCTGGCCGCGCTTTGGCCGCGCCGAGGTGATCGACTTCATCGCCAAGCACCGGGACGCCTACAAGTATCTGCACGACCAGTCCGTGCGCATGATGGACGAGGGCCTGACCGGGCCGGAGATCGCCGACAAGATCGCCCTGCCGCCGTCCCTGGCGTCGGAGTGGTACAACCGAGGCTATTATGGCCACATGAGCTTCAACGCCCGGGCGGTCTATCAGCGCTATATGGGCTGGTACGACGGCAACCCGGCCCACCTCGCCACCTTCTCCGTGAAGGACGAGGCGGCGCACTATGTGAAGGCGATGGGCGGGGCGGAGAAGGTGAAGGCCGAAATGGCCGCCGCCGTCGCCTCGGGCGATCTCAAATGGGCGGGCGTGTTGGGCGACAAGCTGGTCATGGCTGATTCGTCCGACGCTGCGGCGAAGGCGGCGCTGGCGGACGTCTACACGAAGCTGGGCCAGGCGCAGGAAAACGCCCTGTGGCGCAACATGTACCTGACCGGCGCGCAGGAGCTGCTCAAGGGCAAGCCCAAGACCCAAGGGGTCAATCTCGCCCTCGACCTGATCAAGAACACCCCCTCGCCGATGTTGATGGATCTCCTCGCCGTGCGGCTGAACGCCGACCGGGTGGGGGAGGGGCGCGTGGCCATCGACATGACCTTCACCGACCGGAACGAGCACTACCGCCTCAACGTCCGCCACGGCGTGCTGGTGGCGACGGAAAAGGCCCTCCCCGGCGACGGGCCTGCGGACCTGACCCTCGCCATGCCCCGTCAGGCGCTGCTGATGACCACCTTCACGCCCTTCAAGCTCGCCGACCTCGTGAAGTCAGGAACGGTTAAGGCGGACGGCGACATCGAGGCCTTCAACCGCCTGGTCAGCTGGCTCGACCCGTTCACATCGGACTTTCCGGTGGTGACAAGGTAGGGGGGGTTAACTTCAGTGGGTGATGCCAGCGGCAGCCGACAATTGCTCGTAGCTCCAGCCGAAAAGCTTTGGGTCGATTGTGTGGATGAGAAGCAACCCTGCTGCTAGGCCCACGGCCATCGCCCAGTACCGAATACCCTCCGGGTCGTCCGGTTCGAATGTCATGCGCCAACTCAAGAAGCCCGTGCGATGAACGATATCGCGCTTTGGCATGATCACGAATGCCAAGAAGAAGAGCGCGAAACCGCCGAATAGACCGTATGACAGAGCCGAATTTTGATCGCGTGTGAAATAAGTTATCGAGCCGTGTTCATTGTGTTGAATAACGGCGCCGATCTCAAAATCTGGTCTGCGAGGCGCCAATTTCGCCCAATGCTCCGTCGCAACAATAGAGCCCAGAGCAATGGTCCATCCTAGGATTGCAGAGAAACTACTGATCGCATTTAGAGTTGCACGATAAGTGCGGCCAGCCTGTTCGTTTTTCGCTCCCGTCATTGGGGGATTGTGCCACCAGTGATGGAAGTCGGCAACGGTCTGACGATTGCGATTCTCCGAGGGCGCGTGAAACGTCGTGGCGCTCGACTCTGGCAAGATCTGAAATCGCCACCGACCCAATCCGGTCTACAATTTAACAATGAAATTCTTAAATGCTGTCGCGATGACTGCGAAGAAACATCATTACATTCCGAAGTGCTACCTTCGCCAATGGGTGGGCGTTGACGGTCGACTACACGCTTTTAGCCGACCACATGTCCGCGTCGAGGAGCGCCGACTTCACCCGTCTCAGACAGGTTATGTTGAAAATCTTTATGCAGTTGCGACGATGCCTGAGGGGCAACGAGATGTTTTGGAGAAAGAATTTTTTAGTCGGGTGGATCAGGACGCGGATGATGTCTTGAAGATTTTCCTGAGTGGCGGGCAAATCGATTCAGCACGGCATCAGAACGGCTGGTCACGCTTTTTGATGTCACTGCTGCAGCGGCATCCTGCTCGAGTCGAAACGATCCGAGAGCAGGCCGCCACAACGTTCGCGGAAGCAATTTCTGAAATTGGTGATCAGTATGCTGCGCTAAGAAAGCCAACCGATCCGGCCACCTTGGCTGAATTTCTCAAAGCAACCACCGCGGACTCAATCGCTCGATTTTCAGGAATGCTCCTTCAGAATTTTTCCGATCTTCCCGGCGTTGGAGAGCACTTGAACCGAATGTTTCGCACCGTGGTTCACGTTCATAATCCACGTTGGAAGTTCCTAACGTCAGATAGGCCGCTTTTGATTTCGGGCGGTCTAGCGGCGCCTAACGCATCAGTAGTTCTGCCGATTAGTCCGAACCATGTTTTCCTGGCCACAAATTCAAAGTTGTCATCTCAAGGTCTAATCGAGCGCATAGGCGGAGGGGAACTCATTCCGGTAATAAACGACCGGGTGGTTCGACAGGCTTGGAAATGGGTCTATGCGTCGGACCTCAACCAAGTTCGATTCATTGAAAAACGATTCCCGATGAGAGCGGATTGAGCTCACCCTCCACCCCCCTCAAAACGGGGCCGCCGTCGTGGCCTTGATCTCCTCCATGGCAAAGCTCGAGCTGACATCCGCGAGCGGGGCGACGGCGATCAGGCGCTTGTAGAAGCTGTCATAGGCCGTGATGTCGCTGACCACGACCTTCAGGAGGTAGTCCCGCTCCCCGCTCAGGCGCCACAGCTCCACCACCTCGGGCAGGGCGGACGCGCCTTTCGCAAAGGCGGACAGCCACTCCGGATCGTGGCGGTTGGTGCGCACGGTG
>CAIUZX010000137.1 GCA_903903715.1 uncultured Caulobacterales bacterium | reverse complement strand
CTGCGGCGAAGATGTGCTCAAGAAGTGCGCCGGCGGCGCGGCACCAGGTGTATTGCGCCGCGTGGGCCCTCGCCCGCTGGGACAGGTCCGCGCGGAGAGCGGCGTCAGAAACGACGGCGTCGATGGCCGCCGCCCAGGCGTCAGGGTCGGCGGGGTCGGCATACAGCGTTGCGTCTCCGCAGACTTCTGGCAAGGCGCCGCCGGTCGAGACGATCGCCGGAGCGCCCAGCCACATCGCCTCCAGCGGGGGCAGGCCGAAGCCCTCCGTCGTCGAGGGAAAGACGAACCCGCAGGACGCCTCGATCAGGCCCCGCATCTCGCCGTCCGACACCCGTCCCGCGAACAGGATCCGGTCATCGAGGGCAAAGCCCGAATGGATGAAGGTTTCCCGCGTGTCCTTGCCGAACAGAACAATGCGAGCGTCGGATGAGGACAGGCGTCGAGCGGCCTCGACCACCACCTTGATGTTCTTGTGCGCCTGGACCGACGCCGGAGCGACGACGAAGGGGCGGTTTCCCAGGTCCAGCCGCCGGACCGCGCCTGAGTCCGCGGGGGCGTCGACAATATGGTCGACCCCGTTCGGGATCACGGAGATCTTGTCGGCCGGCGCGACGTTGAACTGAACCAGGCAATCGCGCGCGTAGTCGGATACGGTCAGGACCCGGCTGGCGCGACGGGCCAGGATCGGCAGGGCGGCGCGGTACCAAGCGCCGAAGGCTGCGCTGTAGGAGGCTGGCGACAGGAACGCCTGAGCGTCATGGATCATGACGATGTCGCCGCGCCGCGTCAGTGGGCCGATATTGCAAAGATTGACCAGAAGATCGCGCCCGGCGGCGCGGGGCAGTTCCGCCTGTTCCCAGATATTTCCGCTTCGACGGGCGGGAGGGGTGCGGGCCAGCCCTGGCGGCAATTCAACGTCGGACGCATTGCCCGGGAGGGCGATGGAAAGGTGCGGGGCGTTCGGCTCCTGGCCCGCCAGCGTCGACGTCGCTGCTATCAGCCGTCGGGCGACGCGTTGGACGCCCGTCGTGGACTGCGCGTAGAATTTACCGTTGAAGACGACGCCGCGCATGGGGACAGGCCTTGGCAGGGAGGGGGCGGCGATCAGACGCCCAGTGCTGCGTCCGGATCCAGCGTGTCCGCGAGGCGTCCGTTGAGATAGAAGTCCGCCGTGGCGCGAAGTCCGCGGGTCAGATCGATCTTCTCCTCGAACCCGGTCAGGCCTTTCAGCTTCGAGATATCCGGCGCGCGGCGCTTCACGCTGCCCTTCGGCGACGGGTGCAGCACGATCGGCGCGTCGACGCCGCGCTCGCGCAGCATTTCCTCGGCCAGAGCGCGGATGGTGATCTCGCGCTGGCTGCCGACATTGACCACCTGTCCGATCGCGCCGGGCGCTTCGGCCGCCATGATCGTGGCGCGGACGGCGTCGTCCACATAGATGAAGGACCGCGTGTCCTCGTGGCCGAACAGTTCGTAGCGACCCGACTTCATGCGTTCATAGAAGTCGGGCACCACGTGCTTGTCGCCCATGCGCGGACCATAGGCGTTGTGGAAGCGGATAACCGTGACGGGTAGTCCCGTCGACAGACCGGTCTGCAGAGTGACCACCTCGCCATGCATTTTTGACGCGCCATAGGACCAGCGCGGATTACTGACGTCGTCGATGCCCAGAGGCACGTCCTCGGCGGTCGGCACCGGCCAGTTGAACCGCGTGACAGTGGAGGCGTAGGCCTCGCTGGTGCCTGCGTAGACGAAGCGCGACATCGCCTTGACCGCCTTGTAGTGGTCGGCCAGGAACAGGGTGGGCAGGGTGCAGCATTTGATCACCTCGAGCGGGCGTTCGTAGAAGTTCTGCGTCCCGTTGAGCGCGGCCATGTGATAGACGAAATCCACATCCAGCGGCAGCGCGGCGACGGCCGCTGCATCGCACAGATCGGCCTCGATCGCCGTCACGTTCGGCAAGGCGGACAGCGCCGCATAGTGCGGATCCTTCTCACCCCGAACGAAATTGTCGATGATGGTCACGCGATGATCCGGCCGTCTGGCCAGAGCCCGGGCGATATGAAAGCCGAGGAAGCCTGCGGCGCCGGTGACGACTGCATGGACCATGAGTGCAACCTGTTCAGAAAGTAGAGATCATGTGAAGGCGGCGACGTATAGTCTGTCAGCCGCTCAGGTGTTAGCTGCAAACTTGGTGCCGAGACCGAAATAGGTCACTTTTGAGCTGAGTTTCGTGCTCGTTGCGTCTCTCTGGTTCCAGTAATCATAAATGATCGACGGCGTGTTCATCAGACCGGACAGTCTTTCGATCGTCATGGTCTCGAATTGCTCGTGGTTGTTCTGGATCACCACGATGTCTGTTCCGGTGAAGGCCTCTTCCAGGGTCGCGCAGGGGGTGACGCCAAGGCTGGCGACCCCGTCAGCGTCCACCGCCGCGTCCCAGCCGACAATCTCCGAGGTGGGAAACTTGTCCTTCAGGCTGCGGATGACCGACACCGCCAGGGTGCCGCGAAGGTCGCTCGTCGCCGGCCGTCCCTTGAAGGCGAGGCCGAGGATGGCGATGCGTTTGGGCGTGGCGGCGCTGACGCTGGTGTAGCAGTCGGAAATGACCGCGATGGTCCGGTCCGGGAGGCTTTCGTTGATCTTGCGGCCGCTGAGCGTGAGCAGGGGCATCATGCCGAAGGGTTCGACGCTTTCGGCCAGAATGTAGGGGTCCTTCTCCAGGCACGGCCCGCCCACGGGGCCCGGCAGGGGCAGGTTGGAGCGCGGATAGCCGAGATTGGCCGCGGCGATCACGTCCTTCGCTGTCAGGCCAAGGGCGTCCGACACTTCGGCGATTTCGTTGGAGAAGGCGAAGGACAGGTCGCGCGAGGTGTTGTTCACCAGCTTGATCAGTTCCGCCGTCTCCAGATCGCGCACCTTCACGGTCGTCGGCGTGACGAAGCCGAACAGCTGCGAGGCGCGGTGGGTGGCCGAGTCCGTCCGGCCGCCGACGATCTGGGGTAGGGTGCGCAACTCCTGCAGGGCGCGGCCCTCGAGGGTGCGCTCCGGGCAGAAGGCGAGGTCGTAGCGTACGCCCACCTTGTCCAGCACCGGCGCCACGATCTTGGCCGTCGTGCCGACCTTCACCGTGGAGCGAAGGATCACCATGTCGCCGTCCTTGATCACGTGCGTGATGCTGTCGATGACGGTGTTCAGCGCCTCGAACTTGACGCGCTTGTCTTCACCGACCGGCGTGCCGACGGTCACGATGTAGACATTGGCCCGGCTGTTTGTCGGCATGGTGTTCGAGACGGACAGGCGCCCGTCGTTGACCTGCTGCGCCAGCTTGATGTCCAGCCCGGCTTCATGGAAGTGCGCGCTACCGGATTTGACGCAGTCGACGATGCTGGGATCGCGCTCGACGCCGTGCACCTTGATGCCGACATCCGCCATCGCCACCGCCAGGGTGAGGCCGACATAGCCCAGTCCGATGATGCACACATTTGAGTCATTGAAACTGGAAGGCAACATCGGGTTCACTCGTCCATTGTCCGGCGACATGTTCAGTCGTCGGAGGCCTACTTTGTAATGTTAAAATTTGTGCTAAATTGATTAGAAATTACAACATAGTAAATCAAGTAAAAAGTTTGGTCGTATAGTAAACGCCCGGAGAGACGCACGCCGATCAGCGACACTGATCCCCGCACATTGAATTTATCTCTGTATGACGAGGGACAGAAGGATCTGATTGACGGCGTAATCGGGGATCGCCGCCGTCCCCTTCGAGCCCACGTCGATGTGGTCGAAGAACAGGCCAACACCCACCATCCGGTTCACCAGCCAGGTCCCCCCAACCCGCGCCGTCCACCGGTCGTCCGTCCGGTCGATCCCGCGATAGTCGTCATGCGCCACAAACGCGCGACCCGTCAGGATGATGTTGCGCCGAAGCTCGTGATCGACCTCGACCCCGCCGTTCGTCGTGATGTAGCCCGAGGACCGCGGATCCGCCGCATCGCCCACCGAACGGTCCGCCGTCAGCGTCACCGTCGTCAGCGGCGTCACGAAGTAGTCGAACCGGCCCGAAAGGCTCAGCCCGCTCACCGACTTGAACGCCGCAGAGTCGTAATCCTGGTTCAGATAGCCGATCCGGAACTCCCCCTGCACAAGGTGCGTCAGGTCAAGCCGCGCGCCGGCCGTCACGTCGTATCCGTTCGAGTCCCGGTTCAGCACCGTCTGGGGCGGACCCAGCCGATAGCTGCGCTGGTTCAGGTCACCCTGCACGAACACCGACGTGTCCGGGCTCGCCGCAAGCTCGGCCCGGCCCGTCTCGGTCACTTCCGTCCGGTCCCGCGTCTTCTCGCCGCCGTAAACGCCGAAATTCAGCGCATTGCCTTCGTAGCGATAGTCCGCAACAGCCACCGTCTCCGTCAGGCGCACACGGTTCAGCGCCTGCACCGCGCCAATACGGCCGCTCAGCAGTGTGTAATGTTCCGGACCGCTTGAGGTCGACAGGTTCCCGTTCTGCGCCTGCGCCGTCGCCAGATACCGCGGCTCGGCCATGTAGGCGTAGCCCAGACCGCCGTTCAGGTTCGAGCCCTCGGCAATGTCATAGCGACCAGACGCCCGCACCTCGGCCTCCGTCGCATTCTGGCTCGAGTTGGAGCCGTAAACGCTGAACGCCGCCCGGCCGTAGAGCTCAAGCATGTTGCGCGACCAGTCCGATCGCATCGTCGCTTCCGGCTGGAACAGGATCACCGTGTCCGACACCGAATTGGAGTGCGACGCAAAGATGTTATCGCTCGCATCGACCGTCGTCGTCGCCTTCGGAAGGATCAGAAACGACCCCGCGCGGATCCCCACCGCGTCAAAGTCCGGGCGCGCACGATCCAGAACGCCCGCATTCCGGGACGCAGCCTGCTCGTCACCCGCAACAACCTGCGCAAACGAAGACGTGCCAAAAAATACAAGCGACAACGCCAATACCGCACTCGATGCGGACTTCAACGGATCAATTGCAAACGGCTTCATCCCAAGATCCTTCCAAAAACAACACAATGATGGCTGACGATATTGCGCCCCGACATTTACAT
>CAIUZX010000136.1 GCA_903903715.1 uncultured Caulobacterales bacterium | reverse complement strand
TCCGCCCCCTGCCCTCCATCGTGGCGGACAAGACCTGCGGCCTGTTCGCGGTCATCGCCACACTCGCGGCGCTGCGGCATCGGGACCAGACCGGCGAAGGCCAGTATGTCGCCGTGCCGATGCTGGAGACCTTTACCGGCTATATGATGGCCGAGCATCTCTACAATCAGACCTATGTGCCGGCGACCGGGAACTTCGGACACACCACGACGATCACCCCGCACCGCCGCCCCTTCCGCACCCAGAACGGCTACCTGACGGTCCTCCCCGCCAACGCGGCGCAGTCGGCAAAGTTCCTGGAGCTGGGCGGGCTTCCGGGCGCCTATGAGAGCGAGCGCTTCACCAGCAAGCCGTCGGGCAAGGCTCGGGTGAACGAGTACTACGCGATGATGGAGGAGGCCTGCGCCTCCAACACCACCGAGGCGTGGCTGGACCTGTGCAAGGAGCACTCGATCCCCGCCATGCGCGCGAACCAGCCGACGGAGATCTTCGAGGATCCGCAGCTGAAGGAAACCCTGTTCGAGATCCGCACCCTTGAAGGCGAAGGCGATTATCGCGCCATGAAGCCGGGTCTTCGCTTTGAAAAGACGCCGGTCAGCATCCGCCGCGACCCGCCGCGGATCGGTCGCGACACCGATGAGGTGATGGCGGAGCTTGGCCTGTCAGCCGCAAAGGCCACGTCGTCGCTGGCCTGAGCCCGGCTCAGGAGGCCTGACGGCAGACCTGCTCCACATAGGCCTTGTGGGGCGGCATCGACTGCGCGCCGGCGGCGAGGGCCGCGCGAAGCCGGCTCAGCCAGTCGTCCGCATCCACGGTCCGATACGCAAGGATCGGGTCGACGCGCTCGGGCCAGTTGTGCTGGCCGATGTGCACCGCCTGCCAGCTCGGCGGACCGAACAGGTCAAGATCGGCCGTCACGATGCGACCGTATCGCCGGAAGTGCTCGATCCGAATCTCGAGACTATCGGGGAGCGACATGGCCGCGCAGTCCCGCCACAGGGCGCTATCGGTTCGCGTGGTCAGCTTGTAGTGAAGGATGAGGAAGTCCCGGATACGCTCGAATTCTGCGTCCGAAATCCGGTTGAACTCACGTATCGTGAGAGGATCGAAATCGAGGTCCGGGAAGAAGGCGAGCAGCTTCGAAATCCCCGCCTGAATGAGATGCAGGCTGGTCGATTCCAGCGGCTCCATGAAGCCGGACGACAGGCCGATGGCCACGACGTTGTGCGACCAGAAGGCCTTTCGCCGACCCGTGACGAAGCGTAAGGGGCGCGGCTCACCCAGCGGCGCGCCGTCGAGATTGGCCAGAAGCGACGTCGCCGCCGTCTCGTCGCTGATATGCGCCGACGAATAGACATAACCGTTGCCGGTGCGGTGCTGCAGCGGGATCCGCCAGCGCCAGCCCGCCACATCCGCCGTCGAGCGGGTGTAGGGCGTCATCTCCTTCAGCTCGCAGGGCACGGCGAGCGCCCGGTCGCAGGGCAGCCAGTGGGTCCAATCCTCGTAACCGGTCTTGAGAGCGCCTTCGATCAGCACACCTCGGAACCCGGAGCAGTCGATGAAGAGCTCGCCATCGACCGTGCGCCCGTCCTCCAAGGTCAGGCTCTCCACAAAGCCCGTCTCGCTGTTCTGCGCGACGTGCGCGACCTTGCCCTCCAGCCGCACCACGCCGGCCGCCTCGGACCGGCGACGCAGGAACGCAGCATAGAGGCCGGCGTCGAAATGATAGGCGTAGTCAAAGGTCGAGAGCACGTTGCGCGGATCGGTCGCCGGCTGCCCGAACCGCCCCGCCTTCGCCGCCGCCCAGGCCATGCAGTGATCGTCGAAGGGCGCCTCCAGCCCGCGGGACCGCGCCTCCAGCCACATGGCGTGGGTCTGGGCGAGGTCGAAGGGGCGGCCATAGGTCCCGAACGGATGGAAGTACCGGTTGCCGAGGGCCGCCCAGTCGACGAACTGGATGCCCAGTTTGAAGGTGCCCTTGGTCTCCCGCACGAACGTCGCCTCGTCGATGCCCAGCATGCGGTTGAACACCTTGATCGGCGGGATCGTCGCCTCGCCCACGCCGACCGTGCCGATCTCCTCGGACTCGATAAGCGTGATCTCGCAGTCCTTCTGCAGGGACGTGCTGAGCGCCGCCGCGGTCATCCAGCCTGCGGAGCCGCCGCCCAGGATCACGATCTTGCGGATCGGTCGTTTCGCCAGCGACATGAAATGTAACTCTCCCGGGCGGATGCGAATGCCCTCAAAACGCAAAACGGGCGAGACGTGCATAGCGCGCCTCGCCCATTCTGCAACAGATCAGATCAGCCCACTCCGAAGGGGGTCATCGGAGCGGCTGACTTGCCGTCACCAAACGTAGGAGATCC
>CAIUZX010000135.1 GCA_903903715.1 uncultured Caulobacterales bacterium | reverse complement strand
GGTCCCGTCTTCGCCGCGCTGGTGGTGCTGGTCGCCGCCCTTCCCGGGCTGATCCGCCTGCCGCCGCTAGACCGGGACGAGTCGCGATTTGCGCAGGCCACCGCCCAGATGCTCGAGACCGGCGACTTCGTGAAGATCCGCTATCAGGACGCGCCGCGAGACAAGAAGCCCGTCGGCATCCATTGGCTCCAGGCGGCCAGCGTCGCCCTGACCTCGCATGTCGAAGCGCGCCTCATCCAGCCCTATCGCCTGCCGTCGTTGCTGGGCGCGATGATCGCGGCGGCGGCCTGCGCGTGGGGGGCGGCGGCGGCGCTGGGGGCGAGGGGCGGCGTGATCGCCGGAAGCCTGCTCGGAGCGAGCACGCTTTTGTCGTCCGAGGCGTTCATCGCCAAGACGGACGCGGTGCTCGCCGCCACTGTCGTGGTGTCCCTGGCGGCCCTGTTTCGCCTCTATCTTCACGGTCGAAGAGGCGATCCCCTGCCCCGGGGGCTGAAGTTGATCTTCTGGGTGGCGCAGGGTGTGTCCCTGCTGATCAAAGGACCCATCGGGCCGATGGTGGCGGCGCTGTGCCTCCTGACCCTCTGGGCGATGGACAGGGACCTGCGTTGGGCCAAGAAGCTGGGCTGGATCTGGGGCCTTGTGGTCATACTTCTGATCGTGGGGCCGTGGGCCTGGGCGATCACGGTCGCCACGGACGGCAAGTTCTGGGGATCCGCCGTCGGCGGCGATCTCGCGCCCAAGCTAAAGGGCGGGCATGAGGGGCACGCCGCCCCATTTGGGTTGCATGCGGCGCTGTCGCCGATCCTGTTTTTCCCGGCGGCGGCGCTCCTGCCGCTGGCCGTCACGACGCTGTGGAGCCGGAGGGACGAGGCCATCGTGCGCTTCGCTGCGGCCTGGCTCATCCCCTCGTGGCTTGTCTTCGAGATCGCGCCGACCAAGCTGATCCACTACCCCCTGCCCATGTACGGGGCCCTCGCCTGGCTGGCCGCAGCGGGCCTGTGCCGGCCGGTGGGGCGGCGAGCGCGGGTCTGGGGCTTTGGCCTCGCGGCGCTGTCGAGCCTCGTCTTCGCCACCCTCGCCATTCTGGGCGCCGTGCGACTGGGTCAAGGCGGGGACCTTGCGCTCGGGGTGCTGACGGCGGGGCTCTGCATCGCCGTCGCGCTCTACGCCGCCGACGGTCTTTCCAAGTCCTCCGAGGCGCCTGGGCGAGGCGATGTCCCGCTGACGGCGGCGCTCGCCTGCGGCATGGCCGTCCACATGCTCCTCACCGGCGCGCTGGCGCCTGACTTCACGGCGATCTGGCCGTCGCGAGAGGCGGCGAAGATGGTGGCGCGGGCGGGGCTTGATCCGCGTGGCGGTCGCGCGCCGGGTCCGGTCGCCGTCGCCGGGTTCGCTGAGCCCAGCCTCGTCTTCCAACTCGGCACCACCACGATCCTCGGCGACGCGCAGGACGCCGTAGACGCGGTCGCGGAAGGCCGGGCGGCGCTGGTCGAGGGGCGCGAGGCCAAGGCCTTTTCCGCCGCGCTGAAACAAAGCGGTCTGGCGGCGCAGGCCGTCGACCAGATCAAGGGCTACAACTATTCCAGCGGCAAACCGGTCACGCTGACGCTCTGGCGTGCGACCGGGACCCCGCCCTGAACGAAAGAGGAAGGGCCCTCGCATGACCCGTCATATCGAGATCGTCGAAGTCGGCCCGCGGGACGGGCTGCAGAACGAGGCGAGGGCGCTCTCTGTCGCCGACCGGGTGGCGTTCATCACGAAGCTCGAGGCCGCAGGCGTGCGC
>CAIUZX010000134.1 GCA_903903715.1 uncultured Caulobacterales bacterium | reverse complement strand
GCTACGTCCGCATGCTGCCCGCAGCGGGGGAGTTCGTGATCTTCAACCGCTCCTGGTACAACCGGGCGGGGGTGGAGCCGGTCATGGGCTTTTGCACCGATGCCGAGGCGGAGCAGTTCCTGCGTGATGCGCCGGTGTTCGAGGCCATGCTGATCGAGAGCGGGATCACGGTCGTCAAGTTCTGGCTCGACATCTCGCGGGACGAGCAGGAGCGGCGCCTGAGCGACCGGCGCAAGGACCCGCTGAAGGCTCTGAAGGTCAGCCCCATGGACGATGAGGCGCAGGCGCGCTGGGACGACTACAGCGCAGCAAGGGACCGGATGCTCAGCCGCACCCATACGGCGCTCTCCCCCTGGATCTGCGTGCACACGGACGACAAGAAGACGGCGCGGATGAACCTGCTTCGCCACCTTTTGCAGGTCCTGTCGCCGGAGATGGTCAAGGATGCGGGCTCTGCCGACCCTTCGGTCGTCTATCCCTTTGACGTCACGGCGTTGAACGACGGACGGCTGTTTCCATAAGGCCTATATGGTCTGCGTTGCGCGCTTTGGGCTGAAGCGGACGGCGAGACCGGGGAGAAGGGCCAGGATCGCCGGCGCGTGCGCCGCGGACCATGCGGCGGACACCATCGGATCCCCCGGGCTGCGAACCACCAGGGTGAGCACGGTCACCGCCTGCGCGCAAAGGGCGGCGTTCGCCCAGACTGAGCGGTCTGTCCGGATCAAACCCGCCAGAAGGCCAAGGGCGGTGACGTCAATGGCGAGGATGAGGCCCGAAAACCGAACGAAACCGCCGCTGAGCCAGATGACAAGGTCGGTCAGATATATGGCGAGAACGCCGGCGACCAGAAGGTCCGAAGGCCTTTGCTGCAAGGAGATCATGCGCCGTTTCCTTTCATCGTCAACGAACACGACCCTGAACCAACGGGCCGCGTACGCTCTTCCGTCGGTCACGCCCTATAGAAACATACGTCTATCGAAATATCCACCCTGAGACGAACCTGCGCATTAGCGATTGATCGCGCCGGGCGCCGTGCGTATCTCAAGGGGCACTCTAGCGGGACTTGGAAACAGACCGATGACAGCCCTTCCGACCTCAGGGTCCCTTCTTGAGCTCCGCGGCGTGGCGGCGGATCGGGCGGAGGCGGTGCTTGCCGAGGCGCTGCGCGGCGCCGACGACGGGGAACTGTTCCTGGAGCGCTCCGACAGCGAGGGCCTGTTGTTTGACGACGGGCGTCTGAAATCGGCGAGCTATAACACCACGGAAGGCTTCGGCCTGCGCGTCGTGGCGGGCGAGACGGCGGGCTACGCCCACTCCAGCGAGATCAGCGAGGCGGCCCTGCGCCGCGCCGCGGCCGCCGCCAGCCTCGCCAAGCGGGGCTATGAGGGCGTGGCCGCCGATGCGCCCAGAGCCACCAATGCCAAGCTCTATGACGACGCCGACCCCGTGGGGGGGCTCGCCTTCTCCGCCAAGACCGACCTGTTGCAGGAGATCGACGCCTTCGCCCGCGCCCGCGACCCTCGCGTGGTGCAGGTCAGCGTCAGCCTCGCCGGCGAACGGCG
>CAIUZX010000133.1 GCA_903903715.1 uncultured Caulobacterales bacterium | reverse complement strand
ATCTTCGAGACCTTGTCGAACACCTGCACGAAGCAGGGGCGCGGGATCGGGTTATGGAAGCCCTTCTCGCGCGCGTGGAGCGGCTCGACGCTAACGGCTAGTTTACGCGACCGCCCAGCTGTGGCGGCCGATCAGGCCCATGCCGTCGAGAATGTCCCCGCTGATGGCCTTTCGCAGCGCGTCTCCATCCCCCGCCTCGATCGCCTCCAGCGCAAGGGCGTGCTGATCGATCAGATTGGCGGTGCCGAAGCGGCCGTACACCACCCGCATGAACGGTCCGAACCGGAGCCAGAGGGACTCGATCAACTGCGCCTGAATGGGCTGAGACGCCGCGCGATAGACATGAAAATGAAAGGAGAAATTTCCTTCCATGTAAGCCAGCACGTCGCCGGTCTCGAGGGCGATGTCCATGCCGGCGTCGATCTCCCTTAGGGTGCGCAAGGCGGCGGGTCCGATGTGGGGCAGGGCCTGTACCGCCGCGTCGGGCTCGAGCAGCATGCGACAGTGTAGGAGGTCGTCGAACCTTTCCGGCGTCATGGACGGCACCACGATCTTGCGTTTGGAGCGGATCTCCACCGCGCCCTCCGCCGCCAATCGGCTGAGCGCGTCGCGCACCGGCATCTGGCTGACGCCGAGTTCTGCAGCAAGGCCGCGGGTGGACAGGCCGACGCCGGGCACGATCTTTCCAGTGATCAACCGCCTCCGCAGCTCCTCGTATATGCTGGCGTGCAGGACCGGCGCTTCGTCCGCTCCCTCGTCCTCGGGGCCGTGCGCCGCCAAAGCCGAACTCATCATCTACTGCTCCGTCCGGCGCTTCATTCGGGGATCGCGAGGCCGGCTGCCAGCAGTTTAGCTGCGATCTCATTTTGGTCATAGAGCTTGAATTTTCTGTGGACGAACTTCGTGAGGGTGGTCCAGACACTCAAGCCGCCTAGTCTAGACAGGTGTTGCGACAGTCATTGCGCCTTGTGACTTGACGCACCGTCACCAGAAGCGGGAGAATGACTGAGATCACACTTACGTTTGATTGCTCGCCCCGGAGGCCAAATGTCCGCGCTGAAGACCTGGATCGAGAAGCGGGGCGTGGCCGAACTCGAGTGCCTTATCCCCGACATGAACGGCGTCGTCCGCGGCAAGGTGGTCCCTGCGGCCAAGCTGCTGCAGGCGGCGGGTGACGGCAGCCTGCGCATGCCTTCCAGCGTCTTCACGGTGACCGTCACAGGGGACTATACGGGCGACGACGATGAAGCCTATCAGGATCCGGACATGGTCCTGCGGCCGGACGCCTCAAGTCTTTGCGTAGCGCCGGGGTTCAAGACGCCGACCGCCTTCGTTTTCGCCGACGCGCATCACCCGGACGGATCGCCCTGGGCGCAGTCTCCGCGCCACGTGCTCAAGCGCGTCATGGAGATGTACGCCGAGAAGGGCTGGCGTCCGGTTATCGCGCCGGAACTGGAGTTTTATCTGACGGCGCTCAATCCGGATCCCGATCTGCCATTGACGCCGCCGCTAGGGCGATCAGGGCGTCCCGAGACGGCCTCACAGCCCTTCGGCCTGGAAGCCATCACCGAGTACGAGGACCTGATCGAGGAGATCTACGAGCAGGCGGAAATCGCCGAACTCGACCTCGACACCCTGATCCATGAGTCGGGCACAGCGCAGCTCGAAGTGAACTTCAATCACGGCGATCCGGTTCGCCTTTGCGACCAGTCACTGGTCTTCAAGCGTATCGTACGACAGCTTGCACTGAAGCACGGCGTCTAT
The DNA here is from genome assembly GCA_903903715.1 of uncultured Caulobacterales bacterium. Lineage (GTDB taxonomy): Bacteria > Pseudomonadota > Alphaproteobacteria > Caulobacterales > Caulobacteraceae > CAIMFV01. The sequence continues at coordinate 6,019 of CAIUZX010000133.1, read as the reverse complement.
GCGACCTTCATGGCCAAACCGATGGAGCATCAGCCGGGCAGCGCGATGCATCTTCACATCTCGGTGGTCGATGGCGGCGGGAACAATCTGTTCAGTACGTGTGAAGGTGAGAACACGCCTACATTTCTGAATTATATCGGAGGGTTACAGATGTACCTTCCCGAGATTACGCCGCTGTTCGCGCCAAATGTGAACAGCTTCCGGCGAATGCGGCCCAGCCACTCCGCGCCCATCAACGTGCAGTGGGGGGTCGACAACCGCTCCTGTGGCCTTCGCGTGCCGATCTCGGACCCGGAAAACCGGCGCATCGAGGTGCGCCTGCCGGGGGCCGACGCCAACCCGTATCTCGCCATGACCGCCAGCCTGTTGTCGGGTTATCTCGGGATGGTGGAGGAGATCGCTCCGACGCCGCAGGCCTTCGGCAACGCTTACATTCATGCGCGAACTCTGCCCAAGACTCTCGAAGAAGCGCTTGAGCGGTTCAATCGGTGCCGGAAGGTCTGTGACCGGCTCGATCCGAACTTCGTGCGCACCTTCAACGCCATCAAGGAGGCGGAGTTGCAGGCCTTCCAGGGTGTCATCAGCTCGTGGGAGCGCGATCACCTGCTCCTGAAGGTATGACGGCCATGACTGCGCTCAATGAAGGACTCGGCATGGCGGGGTCCTGGTACGCCGCAACGGCCCACCCGTGGGATCGGACGCCAGTGCTCTCCGGCGAAGAGGCCGCGGATCTGGTGGTCGTGGGCGGTGGCTGCACCGGCCTCGCCGCGGCCCTGTTCGCCGCCAAGGCCGGTCGGTCGGTGATCCTTCTGGAAGGGGGCCGTATCGGCTGGGGCGCGTCGGGCCGGAACGGCGGGCAGATCATCCCGGGACTACGCAAGGGCGCGGTCGAGCTCGTCGATATGCTGGGACGCGAACGGGCGAAGGCGTTGTTCGAGCTTTCGCTGGACGCGCGCAAGGTCGTCACAGGCCTGATCGCCGAATACGGTGTCGATTGCGATCTCACGCTGACCGGGCATCTTCTGGGCGCGGTCAAACGGGACGACATGGCCGACTTTGAGGCGGAGGCCGAGTGTCTGGACCACGTCATGGGTTATCCGCACGTCCGACTCCTTGATGCTGCGGACGCGAGAGCCGCCGTCGCGACGCCCGAGTTTCGCGGCGCCCTAATCGACGAGATGGGCGGGCACCTCCACCCGCTGAACTACACGCTCGGCCTCGCCAGGGCCTGCCGGTCATTGGGTGTTCGCATCTTCGAGGGCTCGGAGGCTCTTGCGCTGGACAAGACGCCGGCGGGTGTGACCGTGCTGACCACGGGTGGGAGGGTCCGCGCCGCGCACGCCGTGCTGGCGGGAGATGCGCTGCTGCGCGGCCTGTCAGCACAGGTGAACAGGCGGATCATGCCTGTCGCAAACTATCAGGTGGTGACCGAACCTCTGAAGGATCCCGAGATGCTGATCGCGCAGAACAGGGCGGTGTCTGACAGCCGCTTCGTCGTCGACTATTTTAGGCTGACGGCGGACGGGCGCCTGCTGTTCGGCGGGGGGGAGCGGTACACCCCAGACCCGCCACGGGACATGGCGGGGTTTGTCCGCCCCTATCTGGAGCGTGCGTTCCCGCAGCTTGCCGGTGTTCCCCTGACCCACGCCTGGGGCGGGCTGGTGTCGGTCACACTGTCCCGGTTGCCGCACATCGGTCGGGACGGCGCGGTGCTCTACGCCCACGGTTATTCAGGGCAGGGCGTTATCCTGTCGTCCCTCGCGGGTAAGCTGATGGCGAGCGCTCTCGAGGGTGACGCAGCCCCGCTGGAGCGGTTCGCCGACGTGGCGCCCCCGCCGTTTCCGGGAGGGCGCGCTCTGAGCCGCCCACTCTACATGCTGGGGATGGCCTGGTATGCTATGCGGGACCGGTTGGGCTAGTTCGCTGAGGACTCATCCAGAAGGCGATGGCTCGCCTCTTCGATCCGGGTCTCCAGTTCGCGCATGAAGGCCGCGCGTTTCAGCCCCGGCGGGATCGGTTCCAACACCTCGAACACGGCGACCCCCGGATGTCTTGCGAGTCCCCGAGCTGGCCAGAACATGCCGGAATTGGTGGCAACCGGCGTGCAGGGAACGTTCAGTTCCTTGAAGAGGGCTGCGATGCCCGGTTTGTAATCAGGGGCGTCTCCCGGCGCCGAGCGGGTGCCCTCCGGAAAGATGAGCACCTGACGCCCGTCATCGAACCGGTGGCGCACTTCCTTGATCATCGCTCGCAAGGCCTTGGCGGCGCCGGCGCGGTCAATGGGGATCATGCCAGAGCGTAGCGCGTACCAGCCATAGATTGGGATGGAGAGCAGCTCCTTCTTGAGCACGATCGACGGCGCTGGAAAGAGCGCAAACGGAACGATGGTGTCGAGCATGCCCTGGTGCTTTGCGGCAATCAGCGCACCGCCCGCGGGCAGCTTGTCCAGTCCCCGCACTTCAACTCTCACGCCGCACAGGATGCGCAGCACTGCAAGATTAAGACGGCACCAATGGCGGATCGCCCACAGCGCGCCGCGCTCCGACATGAAGACGAGGGGCAAGCCGATGACGCCAAGCGCCAGGGCTGATCCCGCCATCCAGAAATTGAACAACAAGCCCCGGAGCCAGGCCAGGGCGTTCGTGCGGGGAGGTTGGTTCAAGTGGCCGGCTCGGGTCGCGTTTGTTCTGCGCGTTGTTGGCTTTGGGCGTCTCGATGAAACGAATTCACGACGGACCGCGCGATTTCCCGACCGAGAATCGTCAGGTACTTCGAATATTCCACGATCAACCGGCGGCTGTCTTCGGGCTTCGCCCACCAGCGCCGTGCGTTCACCGTGTCAGTCACGACAGGGTAGGGGTGTAGCTCGACCCCCGGCATGGTCGACTTCAGCTCCAGAATGGCGCGCGGAATGTGATAGTCGGCGGTGACGACGATCAGGCTCTTATAGTTGTGGAACTCCACCCAGCGCGCGGTCTCGACGGCGTTGCCGCGGGTGTTCTCCGCGCGGAAGCCCAGGTCAACACAGCAGTCCCAGATGCGTCCCACGCCGCGGGCGACGTACTTCACTTCGGAACGTCTGGCCTGAGGGTTCACACCGGAAATCAGGAGACGGCGAGCCTTGCCCTCTTCTAGAAGCTGCGTCGCGGCCTCGATCCGGACAGAGGAAGCGCCGGTCAGGGCCACGATGGCGTCGGCGGTCGGCGGCTCTGCAGCAGGCGTGGAGCCGGCGACGCGTGCAGCGAACGCCAGAAGGCCAGCGATCCATAGCGCGAACACGAGGGCGAGGGCGGCGAGGGCTCTCATGCGCCGTCCCGCCGGTCATGCAAGCCCAGCGACATGGGTCGGTCTGGACCGGCTGTCATACCTGCTCCCTGAGTATCGCCATGGCGACGCTGTGCGCTGACACGGCTGCAACGGTGGCGCCCAGGACCGGGGCCGCCACACAGGCTGCCAGATCGGTCCAGGCAATGGGTAGGGCGGGGGAAAAACCGTCCGAACCGCCGGTTAATCTGAGTATAGCGCCAACAGCGGCCGCCGCCAGTGCTCCATAGGCGGAAGCGCGCATTGCGAGCCCTGCGAAGCGCTTTTGGAACAATCTGGCGACGAATGGATCCTCGGCGCCGCACAGATGCAACACTTCGACGATGTCGCGGCGGGCGGCCAGCCCCTGCCGAGTCGCAAAAGCGATCACGGCCCCTGCTGCAGCGCTTATCAACAGGCAAGCGATGGCTGAGCTCGCGCGCACTGTATCACTGCTGGCGCGGACATCGGCCATCCATCGGCTGTGGTCATCCACGGCGGCGCTGAGATGCGCAGCCTTCAGCGCCTGGTTCAGCGCCGCGGCTGTCGCAGGCTTCTCGGGGTCGAGCTCGACGGTGACAAGTTGAGGGAGGGGCAGGTCCGCAGGGATATTGCCCTTGCCGAGCCACGGCTCCAGCAAGGCTTCTGCGGACTTGCGGTCCATCGCCCGCGCTTCAAGCACGCCCTTTACGCCGGCGAGCGCTTCGGCAGCCTGCGCGGCGGCTTCGGGACCGGACAGCCCGCCCATGGGCCGCACCTGGACCGTCGCTGAACCCGCCAACTGCCGAGCCCATCCCTGAGCCGCGCGGTCCGCAGCGAGGGCGGCGATCACGGCGATGCAGGCCAGAAAGGACAGGACAGCGATGGTGAAGACCAGACCGCCGTCGCGTCCGTCCTTCAACGGCAGAATGGCCGCGCCCTGCAGGGCTGTCGCCGGATGATGCTGAACCGTCATTCGTCCAACCCGACCGGTTCGGGCGTTGGGGGCTGGGAGACTGTCGGCGCTAGAGTGCTGAGCTGACCGTCTTCGAGGTGCATGACCGGCATGCCGGAACGGGCGACGAGATCCTGGTCGTGGCTGGCGATGACGACTGTCGCGCCCATGCGGTTCAGCTCAACCAAAAGGCGCAGGATCCTTAGCGCCATGGCGTGGTCGACATTCCCCGTGGGCTCGTCCGCCAGAAGGATGTCTGGCTTGGTTACCACGGCCCTGGCGATGCTCAGCCGCTGTTTTTCCCCGCCCGACAGCGTTGGCGGCATGGCCCAGAGCCGGTGGCCGAGGCCGACCCACTCCAAGAGCTCGACGACATCGGACTGATAGTCCTCAACCTTGCGACCTGCGATCCGCAAGGGAAGCGCCACATTGTCAAAGGCGTTGAGGTGGTCCAGCAGCCGGAACTCCTGAAAGACCACTCCGATACGCCGCCGCAGAAGCGGCAGGTGTTCGCGAGGCGTGTGTGAAATATCCCGGTCAAAGATCCGAAGTGCGCCGCGAGACGGTCGCGCCGCCATGTAGATCAATTTCAGAAGCGAACTCTTGCCCGCGCCTGACGCGCCGGTAAGGAAATGGAAGGAGCCGGTCGCTAAAGTGAAGTTCAAGTCCCTCAACACTTCGGGCGACTGACCGTAGCGCATGGAGACGCTCTCGAAGGAAACGACGGGAATGGTCGCTTCCAGCGCAGTTTGGGTCGTGAATTCAGTACCTTGGCTGGACATGGCGCCCGGAATCGGCAAGCTCGCTCGGACAGGCCCCAGGCCCCCGATTCGGTGTTCATGATACTCACCTGCCCACAGTGCGCCACTCGCTATTTCGTCCGGGAGGGCTCAATTCCCGAAGACGGGCGCAATGTGCGTTGCGCCAGCTGCGCGAACATGTGGCGAGCGACCGCGGCGGATCTTACCGTCGATCTGTCCGAACTATCTCAGGAAGATGTCTATTCTGACGCGTCGCCGCCACCGCCTCCGGTGGTGGAGGAGCCGCCGCTGCCGACGCGAATCCGAGAGAAGGCGAAGGCGGAGCGTCGAACCCGGGAGGCTATGGCCGCGGGCGTCGTCTGGGCTGTGCTCTGCGCAGGCTTCGCGCTGGTGCTGGTCGGCGCAGTGCTGTTCCGCGTGCAGGTCGTCCGGATCTTTCCCGCCACGGCGGGAGCCTATGCGGCGGTTCGCCTGCCCGTGAACCCCACCGGCTTGTCTCTGGAGCAGGTTCAGGGCGGAACGGGCCTTTCGGATGGTCGCCCTTCGATGATTATTTCCGGCATGGAGCGGAATGTTGAGACTGAGTATCGCCCGCCCGCGCCGATCCGCGTCGCGCTGTTCGACAAGGCGGGCAGACGCGTGAAGGAACAGGTTTCGCAGGTCGAAGGCGCGCCTTTGCAGCCGGGCGAGACCCGGGCCTTTACGGTCCGCATCTTTGATCCGCCCATCGACGTCGCCGAGTTCCAGGTCGAGTTTTCCTTGGAAGCGCTCGACGCGAACCGGAAGAAGACGCAGCACGAGCCCAGGGGCCACGTCGCCGGGGCCAAACGCCTGCCCCTGCGCGGGACGACGGCGACCGCAGAGCCCGCCGTGGAAGGCTCGCATCCGGTCGAGGCCAAGCCCCTCCCGTCCAACTCGCCTTATGCCCTGCCGACCGAGGGCGGTCTACGTCCCGCCGCCAAGGAGCCATGAGCCCGGTTCGCGACATTCTGCTCAGCGGGGATCAGGTGCTGACCCTGGT